>CAYUUC010000116.1:0-10562 GCA_964447635.1 uncultured Spirochaetia bacterium | reverse complement strand
AAATTCTTTTAAGAATATTAAATTTATACATACTGAAAAATATTAGTAAATTTATAGAAATATACTACAAAAAATATTGTGACGAGCACACCATTCATTAGATAATATCGTTGATAGGACTAATGAGTGTATTGCAAACTGGAAATGGAAGTCCAACCACTTAAATGTGGAAAGTTTGCTAATGAATTTCTGATGTATAACTAATTTATACATAATTATAGATATTTATACATCAAAAGGTTCGGGTTTAACCATGTTTAACGATGATGGCAAAAGCGGGGAATTCCATTTCAACCAGGGGAACAAAGCTTTACGCAATAAAGACCCCCAGAGGGCATACTATCACTATACAAAGGCATTGTCTTCGATTAAGAATGACTCACAGATATTCAATAATCTCGGTATTGCTTATCAGATGATGAATCTACCCGACCTCGCCTTGAAGAACTTTAAGGTGGCTATACAGATGGATTTGCAGGAGAATATCTTCAATGTGGAGGCGAAACACAACATCGCCGTCCTACTATGGAAGCAAAACGAGCCGGAATGTATGAAGGAAATTGACGAAGCTATCGAGGTTTGCCGTCTGTCAGGGAAAATCAAGAACAATTATCTCTATACATACGCTATGATACACTATAAGTGGGATAAGGACAATGCTATGCCCATGCTGGAAGAGTATCTAGAGAATGCCCTAGATGATGAGGAAGAGAAAAACCGTTATGATGATGTTTTAAAGCTATACAGAAGACTTAAATGGCTGAAAGAAGGACAAACATAAGCATGGAAAACAATTAAAGGAAGGAGTATTGAAACATGTTTATCGCACAACTTACTATAGAACAGTCATTACCCTATATATGGGTAGGAGCAGGCATACTGAGCCTTATCTTTGGCTCTCTATATATGTTTACCCGTAAGAGATGGTTCTTCGGCTTGGAAGTGCTTATCTTTCTAATAATCGGTTTGTATATATATAGTCCGGAAGGTAGCGACTATAGGGGTGTAGACCTTAACACTACTCTGTTAATCGGTCTTACCGCTTTAGGTGGATTTGTGGTGGGCTTCTTCGGTGTCTACATTTACAAAATGGCTACCGGTAACCTAAAAGAGGATGAAAAGCTAAACAAGAGCAAGTTCAAAAACCCACTAAACAAGAAAGACCATAACTGAAGATAATCTTAAAGCTAACAACCCAAGTTCACTAATAGGAGAAGGAATATTATGAAATATAGCTTGAATTTACCTATAGTATTGATTATTAGCATGGTTATCTTCGCTTTTCTTGGCTGTAAAGAGGAAGGTAATAAAAGCAGACCCAAAGTCAGTATAGCAGTCCCCGCAGGCTCTCCTGCACTCACCTTCGCCCGTGTCATCGAGAAGCAGGCTTTATCAGAAGACATCCCGGTCGGGATTAACCTTTTGGAAGGACCATCACATATACCAATCATCACCCAGAAGGAGCAGGCAGACTTCATCTTTATGCCACTTAATATAGCCTCAAAGCTGTATAACAAAGGTGTAGGTTATAGACTCCTCAATGTCGTTTCCTGGGGAGCTCTGAACATCGTTACCTCCGATGAAGGCATCAATGATTGGGAAGACCTGAAAGGGAGGGAGCTTTACCTATTCGGAAGAGGGGCATCTCCGGACATACTAACCCGGTTCTTCCTTTCGAGGAAAGGCATAGACCTTGACCAGCTGAGCCTCGTCTACCAGACCCCTCAACAGAACGCCCAGCTACTCATCACCGACAAGTTTAACACCGCTTTACTACCAGAGCCGGTATCGACCATGGCTTTACAAAGAAACACCAGCCTACGGGTAGTACTGAAGTACAACGAGGAGTGGCAGGACATATTCGGTAAAGACCAATCGCTTGCTCAAGCAGGCATCATGGTCAATAACCGTTTCGCAGAGGAGAACCCAAAGCTGGTAGAGACTTTCTCAAACCTGTATAAAAAAGAGATAGAAGATTTGTTCCGCAGTCCGGAAGAGTTCGGCGAACTTGCCCAGAAACACCGTATCCTGACGAGTAAAGAGCTTGTGCTTGAATCGTATCAGAAATTAGGTATACGATACATGACGGCACAGGAGGCGAAGGAGAAGGTTTTATCCTATCTGGAGGTGCTTCACGAGTTCAATCCGGAAGTATTGGGTGGTAAAGTCCCGGATGATGAATTCTTTTATCAACTCGTCGATTAAAAACACATCATAAAGGTAAAACCTGGATGAGAAAGCTGATTAGCAAAGTAAGGCAGTTCATCACGAGGCGTTACATCTTCATCATATCGATAGTAGTCCTTTTGCTTATCTGGCAAGTGGTTTACATGCTTATTGATGCCTGGTATCAGAATGCGGACATACTCATGTCCTCACCCCATGCGGCACTAGTCCGTTTCATCGAATCGCTGGGGGAGTGTTCTTTCTGGCGAGCGGTTTTCAACACGGTGTTGCGGGGTTTAGTTGCTCTCACCCTCTCCATAGTCATCGGGACAGGCTTAGGCTTAGTTATGGGTTTCAGGAAGCCTATGAGGCAGTTCTTCACCCCGTATATCAAGTTGCTTCAGGCTATACCGCCCGTTTCTTGGATCATCCTCGCTATTATCTGGCTGGATAAGGACATTGTGCCGGTTTTTGTGATGTGTGTAGGTCTCATCCCCATAATGACCATCAACGCTACAGAAGGTGTCCTGAACATCGACCCTAAAATCATAGAGATGGCGAGCCTGTATAAGCTTTCCAAAAAGACAAAGCTGGGGATATACATAGGGTCTATACTTCCATACATCTTTTCCGGGATAAGCATCATCTTTGGTCAGGCGTGGAAGCTGGCGGCGGTAGCAGAGGTATTGAGCAACCCGAGGTTCGGCATCGGTAGCGAGCTTAAGTGGTCGCTGGCCAACCTTCAGATAAGCGATACCATCGTATGGACGGTGACGATAATCATAATCAGTGCAGTATTCAACTCTTTGCTGAAACTGGTCCGCAGGAGGATAGAGCGATGGAAAACCGCAGTGCATTCTTAACCATAAACGGATTGACCAAGCATTACGGGGATAAGCTCATCCTGGATGGAATTGACCTATCCCTCTGCCATAACTGTATCCATACGATACTGGGTCCCTCCGGCTCCGGTAAGACCACCTTGCTTAATGTCATCTCCGGCTTGGCTTCTTACACCCATGGTTCGATATTGTTTAGTAAGAAGCCTGCTATTAGCTATGTATTCCAGGAGGATAGGCTTCTGGATTGGATGACGGTGTATAAGAACATCGAGATAGTGCTTAAGGACATCCTGCCCCGTCCAGTCCGTCGTGAACAGATAGAGCGTTACCTATCCATGCTGGGTCTGATTGAACATGCCGACTACTATCCGCCACAGCTTAGCGGAGGGATGAGACAACGGGTATCGGCTATCCGGGCTTTCCTATATCCATCCAACCTTCTGTTGATGGATGAGGCTTTTAAGTCTGTGGATATCAAGATAAAGATGAAGCTGATTGATGCGGTGATTGATTTGTGGAAGGATAAGCCGAGAACAATCCTCTTTGTTACCCATGATGTGCGGGAGGCTTTAGCTCTAAGTCAACGGATACACATATTCACAGAGATACCGGTTAATGTTGAAAAGGAGTATGAGATAGATAGACCAGTTGGGGGAAGGAATCTCGCCGATGATTATTACTTGAGATTGGAAGGGGAGATTTATGAAATTCTTATGAGGGAAAATTTTTAGATAATTAAAACTTACTTTTTACTGATAAGCCTTTCACCCTTTCTGACATGATGGACAGTAATAGCCGTTACGTCCGGATACCTTTATCTTCTTGACTTTACCCTTACACTTAGGACAGCCTTCGTCCTCGCTTCTGTGTGATAGGAGATATGAGTCAGGCATTTTATCCGGGTCAGCCTCTTTATCTATAGCGGTATTAAGCACATCTTTCATTTTATGGAAAAGTGTTTCCAGCTGGTCATCATTGAGTTGGTCTGCTTTGGTTTTAGGGTGTATCCCTTCTTGGAAGAGTATCTCATCGACATAGATATTACCTATACCCGCTATCACTTGCTGATTCATTAATGTAGACTTGATAGCCCCTTTCCGTTCATGTATACGCTTCTTAAACTCATCAACCTTAATTTTAAGTGCATCCATTCCGAGTTCGTTATCCTTGAGGAACTGGTCGAGATTCTTCACGAGGTTGACTTTCCCCAGAAGCCTTTGATTAACATAAGCAAGGTGATAACCATTATCGAAGCTTATAACCACCCGTCGATGAGAGTTGTCCTTGTCGGCTTTCTTATAGTATTCGAGATAGCCGGTCATTCCGAAGTGTAGTCTTAGCCATAGGTCTTTTTCCAGCATAGCGAATAGATTCTTGCCGTGCCGGAGTGTCTTTTTGAAGCTGTGACCCTGAAGTGCATCCTGTAGCTTCTTTTTTGATATACCGTCCAGGACTTTGCTTTCGTTTACCTCCACATTTTCTATCCTCTGGTTGAGGGATGTGGAGTCCATGTACCTTTTATAAATCTCTACATCTGGTAATTCGGGCATGATGATTTCTCCTTTGTTCTTTGGTATTGGGAATTGCTTGGTTAGGGTATATAAAATTTAATAAATCGGGATAAGATAATAAAGTGGTTTTACCATTAATCGTATTAACTCATGTATAGTTTCCCAGGTAGTAGTTGGGATAGCTTGATGATATTCATCTTTTTCAGGTTTTCCAGCAAGAGGGGTTGTATCTTTACATCAGTTGCTATGAGTTTAACCATAAGGAAATTGCCTTTCGGTGTTATATCGACAGGGTTAACATTACCGAAGAGTAGCATTTCTTCATCTTTTTCCAGGAATAGACTCAATGTCTTTGGGAGATACATTTCTATATCGTTTTTATACTTCTCATGAACCAAAACAGTCAATGTGTTTTCAGACAGCTCTAAAAATATACCCTCAATCGGTAGGAAAGGATAGTACTTCATCCTCATTTTTAGTCTTAGACTCTTTATCTTATTATTACTCATAGTTAACTCCCATTTCGATATTACAACCATGATTGTGCAACAATTGTGCCAAGTTTCACTTTTTCTTTTCAATCAGATATTCTATATTGGACAAAGATAAACTTAGAATTGTCTGTATTAAGATAGGACATTTTATGTCTTATTTTGCTTGGGCTTTTTCCATTTTATTGGTAAATTTAATCTTAGATTAATTTTCTATCGGATGGTATCATGAAGAAAAAAGTCCTTAAATGGCTGAAAAGGTTATGCATCTTCACTTTATCTTTTATCTCTTTGCTGGTCATAGCATTCATTATACTAAACATAGCTTTCCCCCTACCCAAGCATAAACTTGAGCGGGAGAAGTCCATCATGGTTTATGATAGAGATGGACTTCTCCTCCGTGGCTTCACTACCGAAGACGGAATGTGGCGAACCTATACACCTATTGATGATGTATCACCTCTGTTCAAGAAAGCCCTTATCGCATACGAGGACAAGCGTTTCTACCAGCACCCCGGCATAGACCCTTTCGCACTGGCTAGGGCTGTATGGACGAATGCTACTCACGGCAGGATAGTCTCCGGCTTCTCCACCATAACCATGCAGCTTGCCCGTATGATAGAGCCGAAGGAGCGAACCATCTGGTCTAAGTTAGCGGAGATGTTCCGAACCGTCCAGATTGAGCTATCATACAGCAAAGATGATATCCTCGAGTTCTATCTCAATATCGCACCTTACGGAGGCAACATCGAAGGTATTGGATCGGCATCCTACATATACTTCAATAAACCACATGACCAGTTAAGCATTGGTGAGATGGCGATACTGGTTGGATTACCCAACTCACCCACCCAGTACCGCCCGGACTTACATCCAGAGAAAGCGAAGGCACAGCGTGATAAAGTCCTCAACCTCTTATCAAAAGAAGGGGTCATCACCGAGAATGAGTATCAGGAAGCACTATACGAACCTATCCCTAAGAACCGTTTCGATATGCCGTTCTACGCACCGCATCTCACAGACTACATGAAGCTAAAGGCAGACGGGGAGAGCCATATCTACACCACTATCGACCTGGAAAAGCAGAAGACCTGTAACGATTTACTGAAGAAGCATATCCGCATTCTTAAACAACGGGGTATCCACAACGGGGCGGTGGTAGTTATTGACAATGAAAGTCGGGATGTCCTCGCCTATGTTGGCTCTGCCGGCTACTTCGATGATGAAAGTCAGGGAATGGTCAATGGAGTGATAGCCCAGCGTTCGCCCGGTTCGGCACTCAAGCCTTTTGTGTATGTGCTTTCCGCCGAGGAAGGTTCAATCGGTACTGGAACCATGCTGGTCGACCTTCCGGAGGACTTCTCCGGCTTCGAACCGCAGAACTACGATAAGAAGTTCAGAGGGATGGTTTCGGCGAGTGAGGCATTGGCTCTATCGTTGAACATACCGGCAGTGAAGCTCCTCCGTGGACTTAAGTATAAAAACCTGTATAACAAGCTGAAAGAAGGGGGTATCGCCACACTTACCCATCCTGAAGACTATTACGGGTTGTCACTCATCTTAGGAGGGTTGGAGGTCAGACTCATCGAGCTGGCGAATCTATACTCTACGCTGGCGAACCTCGGTATGCATGAGAAGTATAAGCTTAAGACCAACTCCAAGCAAGAGGATGCGAGACTTGTCTTCAGTGAAGAAGCATCTTATATTGTTTCGGAGATGCTGGCGGAAGACCATTACCTCAGTAGCACTATCAATTGGGAGACGACTCTCGGTAACCATAAGATAGCATGGAAGACCGGAACATCATATGCCCATAGAGATGCATGGAGCTTCGGATACGATAAGGATTATACAGTGGGGGTATGGATAGGGAACTTCGACAACAGGGAATCATCGGACATAGTGGGGATAGGCGTGGCGACACCGCTTATGTTCGACATCTTCAAGGGTATCACCGAAGACCTAACCCCTCAATGGCTGGACAAACCCTCTGGAGTAGGCACTCGAAGGGTATCCACCGCCTCAGGTAAGCTCCCGAGGGAGTATGACCCACAAACCAAAGAAGAGCTTTACATAATCGGGGTAACCTCGAAGGAGAAGGACATGATACGCCAGAAGGTCATTCTGGATAAAGAAACCGGTTTTCGCCTCTACTATCACTGTATGGAAGGGAAAGACTACGAAGAAAGGGTAATGGAAATCTGGCCCGGTAATGTGCGGACATGGATGGAGAAGAACGGCTATCCGGTGGATACGATACCGCAAGTCCATCCAGATTGTCAGATACTGCTGGAAGACGAAGGACCGAAAGTGGAAACCCCTTCTGATAATGCTGTTTATTATATAAGGAATGACCTGCCCATCGATGAGCAGAAGATCACATTCCGGGCACATCCTGAGAAGGGCAATAAGAAGGTGTTCTGGTTCGTAGATGATGTCCATTACGGTACTAACGAAGTGGGAGAAGACCTGCTATACACACCCGAGGAAGGTAAACACACTCTCACCGTGATGGATGAAGAAGGCCGAACCACTACCATCGACTTCCAGGTGCTTAATGTAAGGTCAATAACAGATAACAAGGGTAAGTCACCCTAACCGATAAGGTTATAGAGGAAGTATAGCCCCACACCCGTTAAGGTCGTGAACAGGACAGGTAAAGCTATCTTCTTCAGCGTTCCGCCCAGACTCGCCCCGAAGTAGTCTTTCGTCAATACAAGGCAGATGTGAACTGGTGATAAGTATATACCCGCTACTCCGCTGGCATACGATAGGACTAATGCCGCATATGGGCTTATATCTGGGAAGGAAGGCAATAGGGATGCTGTAAAGGTTAGACCCAGCGTGACAAAGCCGATAGTAAATCCCGTCAATAACCCGACTATGAAGGGAAGTATGGTTATAATCAGCATGAAGGGTAGCCCGTAAGTCTGTATCTCCGTCGCTACCAGGTCGATAGCCCCGCTCTGTTCTATTGTTTCCTTGAATAGGAAGACAGCGAAGACAATCAGTATAGTGGAAAGCATTTTAAAGTTGAATACCACTTTGTATACTGCTTTCCAATCCGGCTTATCCCTTATCAGCAGGAAGGCGATGCTTATGATAAGAGCCGTCATCATGATGATGTTTTTATGTAAACCTATGTTGATTAAGGGAAACAGAACATCAAACGATATCTTCAACCCTATCAGTATGATGATTGGTGATAAGACTTTTACAAATCGGGGTATGGCTGACCAATTGATTGATGTTCGACTTGCCATCCTACCCCTGAGTAAGAAGAACCAGCCGATAAACATCGCTATCGGTGTGATGGGCAAGTGATGTAGAGTTACACTTAAGGTGCTTATGCCGAAAATTTCTGCTGATATGATGATACCGGGATACAAGAACCACATATACTCCCAGTTGTGCCTAAACCAGTAGTTGATAGCGGAAAGCCGGTCTGATGACAGGCCTTCCTGCCTTCCTTTCTCCTCTATCATAGGTGCGGAGAAGATGGCACCACCCGGCATGGGCAATAGACCGATGACCGAAGGAAAGATTATATAAAAAGGGCTTCCACCACCGAATGCACTCTCGAAATCACCAGTTATACGGCTGAGCCTGCCGGATACCTTAAGTATACCCGAAAAGACCAGTATCAAGGAAACTACACCGACCAGTGATACCGTATCGAAGGATAGAACACCACCCTTGATGATAGAGGGAACGATGGATAGGTCAGTGGTGAACATGAAGAACATCATCACCGAACCACCAACCATAGAGAGTATAAGGGGTAACTTGAACTTAATCATTACTGCTACTGCGATGAATACGATTGCGAGTTTGACGATTGCCGGTATCATTAATCAAATACTCCATTCTGGTTCTGCATTACTATAGATAAGATAATGATTTAAGCATTGATTCGAAAATATTAATTGGAATAATCTTGTGGAAGTATCGTGGTGGTACAGTTTTAGAAGCGGAAGCCCTTTTCTTTGAATATCTTCAGGCAAGCATCCACCACAACTTCATCGTAGAGGTTGCCTTTCTCTGCTGATATGTGTTCCAGTGCTTGATTCACTCCCAGACTTTCCCGATATGGTCTTTTGCTGTCCATCGCGGCAACAACATTAGCTAGACCGATAATCCTCGCTTCCATCATGATGTCATTACCGGACAGTCCTTTAGGATAACCGGAACCATCCATCCTTTCTTGGTGCTGTAAGATGATATCAGCTATCGGGTAAGGGAAGTCTATATCCTCAAGCATATCATAACCGTTCTGAGGGTATGCCTTAACCATCTGGTACTCGCTGTCCGTCAGATTAGAAGGCTTGGTCAGTATCTCAGTCGGTATGTATAGATAACCTATATTTGTAAGATAGGCTGATAAGTGTATTGCGTCGATAGTATCCTGATTCAAACCGATTTGTTCGGCGATTTCGACGGAGAGTTTCGCTACCTTTTCGGCATGACCTTTATTGAACGGGTTTCTCACTTCTATAACCAGGGATAATGTTTTCAATAAACCATTTAAGATACTGTCATAACTGGGGTAGGGCTTAGAGACCTGGGAGTTTTTCTGCTTGGCTTTGTGCTTGTGTATCGCCATCTCGATTGAGGTCCCAAGCTCCGCTTCCTTGAAGGGTTTCAGTAGATAGCCATAGGACTCGGTGGTCTTAATGCTCTGGATGGTGCTTTCATCAGAATAAGCCGTCAGGTATATGATAGGGATATCCTTCTTGGCTTTTATCTTGTTTGTAGCTTCTATTCCATTCAAATCACCTTTAAGCATTATATCCATCAGGATTAAATCCGGGGTGAACTCTTCTATCTTTTCTAGCAATTCTTCACCAGACGATATAATATCCGGGACTTCGTATCCCATCATCTCAAGTGTATTCTTAATGTCTTTTGCTACAATACTCTCATCTTCTACTATTAAAATTTGTTTTTTTGCCATAATCTAACCACTGATAATATAATTGGATTTCAAAATTTAATTTTCTTGTATAATAATAGAAAATAACCATGTTTTGTATAAAATAAAAGCTTTATTTACTAAAAATTTTCTTAAGATAAAAAAAATGGTTTTTTAATAATTCCTTATACTGAACTCACGACCAAAGACCGTGCCCGTTGAAGTGTCTTGGGTTCACAATCCAGGATGGTGGGGTCATTTCGACTTCACTCCCCTGTTTTTTTCAGTAGGATTAACTATTAATGTCTACGACATCAACATAAATTTCACAGTTTTACGTTTCAAAAAAAGATTGCCTTAGCATTCATCTTTTGAAAAGTCATGTCGGCTTTCATTCCACAGTTAAAGAAGTGTTTTTCCCTCGATGATTGGTAGCTTATGTTCAATAACTATTTAGAGTTTCTTTTTTTCTCTTCTTGGAATTTTTTATTCGCTTTTCTATAGAGATAATCTAAAATAAGATGCCTTTTATCTTTAGATAAGTCACTATTTTTTAATAAATCTGCAACTTTAAGATGTTTAACTATTTTCATGTATTCTTCTTGAAATTCAACCATATGTTCAGGAAAAAATAATGACT
>CAYUUC010000115.1:0-10660 GCA_964447635.1 uncultured Spirochaetia bacterium | reverse complement strand
CCTATTATAGCTATTCTGGAATCCTTATTTCCATAATATGAAAATTCACCCATTTCTCGGATTTCTTTGAATTTTTTATACCGTTTTTCACTCATTATCTGATGTAACTTAGTTTCACTGGTAGGTCTTCCATATTCATCATGTTCTAATCCTGATATGTAATGTTGACCGCCTTTTGTTCCTAAAACAGCCATAGAAGAAACACCACTTTCAGTATTTAAGTTATATCTTTTATATTCACCAAAACCTAATTCATCCTCATCAGGTTTTGACCTTTCAATATTAATAATATCTTGTAATTCAATAGGATCAATAGCTTCTAATCTATTTCCTATGAATTGGTCTGATAGTACAATAACTGGTATCTGGAATTTTTCGCTAATATAAAAAGCTCTATTCGTAGTATAGAAGCAATCCCTGACATTTTTAGGAGCAAGAACAACTCTTGGAGAATCCCCATGACCTCCATAAATTGCAAAATTCAAATCAGACTGTTCCATCTTAGTTGGAATACCAGTACTAGGTCCACCTCTTTGAACATTAACGATAACCAGAGGTATTTCTGCTATAGTAGCTAAACCTATTGTTTCAGACATTAGACTTAGACCAGGACCTGATGTGGTTGTTAATACTTTCCTACCAGCATAAGAAGCACCTGTTATTATTCCTATTGTTGATATTTCATCTTCAGCTTGAAGAAATACTCCATCAAATTTTGGAAATTCCCTGGAACAAAATTCCAATATCTCCGAAGAAGGTGTAATAGGATATCCAGTAAAGAATGTACATCCAGAACATAAAGCACCGAAAGCAGCGGAGTCATTCCCTGATAGTATCATTTTCTTATTACTTTTTTTTAGTTCCAATTTTGGTAAGTCTAAATCATTGAACAGTGCTATATTTTCTTCTACCCATTTTTTACCTGTATCATAAGCACTTAGCAGATTTTCATATAGTTTTTGACCTTTTTTCTCGAATTTACTTTTTATTGCCGCTTTAAGGCCACTATCGGATATACCGAATAAACCTTCAATAATACCTGTTAATACGATATTCTTTGATTTATTAGTTCCCACTGCTTTTTTTGACAATTCAGAAAATGGGACTTTAACAATATGTTTTTTTATATTTGGGTCAATAGGACAATTTTCATCCTTTTCATTCTCTTCTATCAATCCGATAAATCCATCTTTAAACAGCATTTCTGAGTTAAACCTTTTATAGTCTTTCCAAGAAAAAACAGATAATATATCTATACCATCACCCTGGGTTCCAACTGGCTTATCAGATATATGAACAATAGAAGAGCTTTCTCCTCCTCTGATTTGAGGACCAAAATTCTTCAATGATAGAGCATATAATCCTTCTCTAGCACAGGCAGAAACGAGGAAGTCACCAACAGTAACAATACCATCTCCTCCACTACCAGTCATAGAAATAACAATATCATTGGTTACCATTACTTATACCACCTTATTATATAATTATTTATCATAAAATAGAATTATAATCTATTCTTCTCACAATATCTTTTATTTAATAAAAAATAAAAAAATATTTTACACTATTTTCATAAACTTAATTAAAATCTATTTTATAACAAGTTTTATAAAAGAAAATATGACAAATTTCCCATTATAATAAACAAAATATGATGAAAAAAGTATCTTAGGAAAATGGGATATTTTAATATATATTGAATTTTATATATTATATGGTAAATTTATAATAGAGAAAATTAATCGTATTATTATGAACATAAATGAGGTTAAGATGAAAAATATATTAATAATATCATTATTAGTAATTATTTCTATAATTATTTCATGTAACATTTTCGATTGGACTAGTGATTTAAATCTTAATGACCCTTACGATTTAGTAAGAGCAGGAGAAACAGCCCTAAATGAAGGGGAATTGGTTAAAGCTCAAGAGTATTTTTCAAAAGCAATAAAGTTATTCGAAGAAAATCCATTGGATGATTCAGATAGCGATTATTTATATTTTATGTTATATTATTCTAAAGCATATAGAGGACTTGGAACTGCTCATCTACAAGAAGCATTACCATTGGAATTAATACTAGATATGGTAGAAAGATTTAGCGATACCGCAGCAAGAGAAAATTCAACATCACCCAATATTTTAGATTATCTATTAACCAATCCAGACGATCCTGCTGATCCAGGACCAGAAGAAAGAATCGAAATAATGAATCGAATATTTACCAAAATATTGGCAAGATATCAAAGCAATTTTGATTCTAATGAGGATGGTATTAGTGATTATTATTATGATTTAGATGAAATCCAAAAAGATAATGATATCATAAACCAAAGAGGAGCAGCTGCAGACAGGTTCGAAAAGGCAGAAATTATATCTCATATCGGTTTCCTCAAAGGTGTTGAAATGGATGAGAATGATGAACTGACCAATGACCAAAAGAAAGCATTAGATAGATTGAGAGAAGCTTCAACAAATACTGCTTTTGATACTGTATTAGGTCTTTCTTTAAGTACAATACTTTTGACTTTAGATAGTTCTTTCGATTTCCAGGTAAAAATACCTGAAACACCTCTGGATAGAATAGATGGTGATTATTTTACAATTCTACCTAATTTTGAATATCATTCATATTTAGAGGAAGAATTTGAACAGCTGATAGGAGATGGTACAGTGGGATTAACTAGTATTGATCCTGCTACATTAACTGAAGAAGAAATACTTGAATATATAGAAGATATCGATGATTTATTGGAATTAGTAAAACAAGTCAAAAAATTCGCAAATTCTTTATATCAAAGTATAGAGAAGCTTGTAGATGTTTTTGATAGATTTTTAGAAAAGATAGATAAATTGGATTTAACTTCAGAACAACAAGATTTATTACAAGAATATATAGAAATCTTTATAGACCGTGATAACAAAGATTGTGACCCAATGGATGATACATTATATTGCGAAGTTAGAAGTATATATTATGAGATAGACCAAACATCAACCGCTGCTGTTGTATTATTAGCAACATTGAAACTTGCTCTAATAGTAGGAACCATCGATTTGGACAATTTTGGGGATTTAGGTGATTTTTTAGATGATGAAGATGCTCAAACTATTATCGACCTATTAACAGATCCAGAATGTTTTGATGCAAGTGGAAATGTGGATTTCTCTAACGGTGATTGTCAGATAGGATTGGGTTCTGAAGGAGACCTTGTTCCTGATGGAGCATTTACTGATACAGAAACAGAAATGAATGAAATAATGAATGTTACAGATACAATTGATATCGATGGTATTACTCTACCGGGTGAACCTGATGGATCAAGTATGAGCCCTAACAAAAAGTGGAAGGCATTATTAATAGTTAGTACTTGCTCTCTTAATCCTCTAGAAGATGAATGTAGATTCCTCGATGATATGGATTAATTAAACTTTAAATTTGTCATAAAAATAATCCTTAAGATTATCTACCAATACCCTTTCCTGCTGCATGGTGTCTCTATCCCTTACTGTTACTTTATTATCAGTTTTTATTGTATCATGGTCTACAGTTATACAATAAGGTGTTCCTATCTCATCCTGCCTTCTGTAGTTTTTACCAATATTACCAGTATTATCAAATACAGTATGATGTTGGAATTTTAAGTCATGGAATATGTTCTTAGCTTTATTAACAAATTCTTCATCATTCTTCTTAAGTGGGAAAACAGCTATCTTTATTGGTGCTAGTTCTTTATGTAGCTTTAATACGCTTCTTTTACCACCACCTACAACTTCTTCCTCAGGATCAAAGGCATCGAGCATAAAGACTAACATCATTCTTTCTACACCAAAAGAAGGTTCAATCACATATGGAATGAAACTCTCTTTAGTAGATTGGTTGGTATACTGTAAAGGCTTACCGCTGTGTTCGCTATGTCTGCTTAAATCATAATCTGTTCTTGAAGCGATACCGAGTATCTCATCAAAACCCCATGGAAAGTTGTATTCATAATCAGCGGTGATTTTTGAATAAAATGCACATTCTGGTGGTGTTTTCATTTTTACCTTAAGATTGTCTTTTTTAACTCCAAGAGTATAGAACCAATTCTTAACATAATCATTCCATTGGTCAAATGTATCATCTTCATCTCCGGGTTTGCAGAAATATTCTATCTCCATCTGCTCAAACTCTCTGGTTCGAAAGATAAAATTACGAGCTACGACTTCATTACGAAAAGCCTTACCAATTTGTGCTATACCAAATGGCATTCTAACTCTATTTGAATCCAATATATTATTAAAATTTACAAAGATACCTTGAGCTGTTTCAGGTCTTAGGTATACATCCATTGAACCTTGAGTAGCACCAAAGACAGTTTTAAACATAAGGTTAAACTTTTTAACATCAGTCCAATCTTGCGATCCACACTTTTCGCATTTTATATCTGATTCTTTTATGATTTTGGTCATTTCATTCAATTGTTTACCTTCGGCTACAAGACCTAATTTATTTTCAATAAGGTTATCAGCTCTGTACCTGGCTTTACATTTCTTACAGTCTATTTGAGGGTCATTAAAAGTGGTTAGATGACCAGTAGCAATCCAGGTTTCAGGATTCATGAATATTGATGAATCCATACCAACCATATCTTCCCTTGCTGTTACAAAGTATTTCCACCAATGATCCTTGATGTTCTTTTTTAATTCAGCGCCCATTGGACCGAAATCATAAGTAGCTTCTAAACCACCATATATTTCTGAACCTTGAAAAACGAATCCTCTTCGTTTACACATTGCTACAAGTTCTTTCATCTTATCTTTAGCCATTAATAGTACTCCTTTCAATTTATACTATATCTTTCTTTTTACAATGTCTTCCGCTTTCGATAGACTTTCTTCTAGTTTTGATAAATCTTTAGCTCCTGCGGTAGCCTGGTTTGGTTTTCCACCACCGCCACCACCAGCAATCTTGGCTACTTCTTTTATAATATCACCAGCTTTAAGCCCATGATTCTTAATTACATCATCTGTGACCATACAAATATAATTTATCTTATTGTTACTTATAGAAGAAAGGATAAGAACACATGATTTTAGTTTATTTTTTAATTTATCACCTATAATTCTCATTTCATCAGGTTTCATCTCTTCTTCGAATTTCCAAATAACCATTTTAAAGTCTTTAATACTTATAGCATTCTTATTCACAATATCATCTATTGAGTCACCCACTGAACCGGTTTTTAACCTCTTATTCTCTTTTTCTAATTCCTTTACTCTATCCTTCAACTCTTCAACCCGCTCTGTTATATCTTCTATTGATATATTTAGTATACTTCTTATATTATCAATAATCTTCTTTTCTTCATCGATTATATGTAGAGCTTTATCACCAGTTATTGCTTCTATTCTACGAATTCCAGCAGCTATGCTTGATTCTGAAATGATTCTAAAATAACCTATATCCCTTATATTGATTACATGAGTTCCTCCACATAATTCTTTACTGAAACCTTCTACAGTAATTACCCTTACATCATCTTCATATTTTTCTCCAAATAAAGCCATAGCACCGGTTTTTTTTGCTTCATTGAAATTCATAATTGATACATCAACATCTTTGCCTAATCGTATCTGTTCATTCACCTGATGTTCGATTTGCTGGATTTGTTCTGTAGTAAGTTTTTCTTTATGACTAAAATCAAATCTAAGTCTATCCCAATCCACCAGTGAACCTTGTTGGGTCACATGGTTGCCTAAAACATTCCTTAAAGCACTATGTAGTAGATGAGTTGCTGTATGATTTCTAGCTATGTTTTTCCTCCTAAGTTCATCCACCACAAGTTTAACATGGTTATCCTTAAATGTAATTTCCTCATGTGTGTCAACGATATGACAAATATCATCACCCAGTTTAATAGTATCGATTATTGGATATTCATTTCCATCAACAAATATTTTGCCTTTATCTCCTACCTGACCTCCCATATTGGGATAAAATGGTGTTTTATCGCATATTACCTGAGTGTAATGGCCATCCCATCCATATTGTGTTATATTAGCATCAGATTTTAATGTATCATAACCAAGGAAGTCTGATTTTATATTCTTTTTTAGAATAATCCAGTTTATTTCTTTGGATGCTGTTTTAAACCTATCCTCTACCATAGAATCTTTCTTATGTTGTTCCATATATTGTTTAAATCCATTTTCGTCAATGGAATATCCTTTTTCCACCGCCATTTGTCTGGTTAAATCCATAGGGAAACCTTCTTGGGTATGCAGAATGAAGACATCTTTTCCAGGAATTACTTTTTCTTCACTTTTTTCAAGATTCTTAATGGTTTTATCAAAATGCTCTAATCCCTTATCTATTGTTTTACTAAAAGTTATTTCTTCTTCTTGAATTATTTTTTTTATATGGTTCTCCCTTTCTTTTATTTCTGGATAAGCATCTCCCATATTTTTAATAACAGAATCAGTAAGTTTATATATAAAAGGTTCGTTTTGGTTAAGAACTGTTCTACCAAATCTAGCAGCTCTTCTTAAAATGCTCCTTAGAACGGAGTTCCTTCCTTCATTAGATATAATAGCTCCGTCAGCGATAGCGAAAGTCAAAGCTCTAATATGATCAGCTATAACTCTCATTGCAACAATATTGTTATTGGTATATTCTTTATTTGTTATGTTTTCTATATGTTTTATTATATTTTGAAAAATGTCAATATCATAATTGGATTTTTTACCATTTAGTACCCTTGTAACTCTCTCAAAACCCATTCCAGTATCAATATATTTTTTATTTAAGTTATTCAATGTTTTTTCATCAGTCCTATTATACTGAATGAATACAAGATTCCATAATTCTATATATCTAGCTGAACCTTTAACATTAATATAATCATTTTCAATCGGTTTATTGTACTTATATACATCTTCACCAAGGTCTATATGTATTTCTGAACATGGTCCGCATGGTCCGGTTTCACCCATTTCCCAGAAGTTGTCCTTTTCACCAAATCGTAGTATTCTATCTTCAGGTAAACTACTAACCTTTTTCCATAGTTTATATGCTTCATCATCATCTTTATATACAGTAGCATAAAGTCTTGATTTAGGTAATTGCCATTCTTTGGTTAGTAATTCCCAAGCCCATAGTATTGCTTCTTCCTTATAATAGTCACCAAAGGACCAGTTACCTAACATCTCAAAAAAGGTATGATGATAATCATCTTTACCAACATCTTCTAAATCATTGTGTTTACCACTTGCTCTAAGACATTTTTGTGAGTTAACAGCTCTATCATATTCAGGTTCTTTATTCCCGAGGAATATATCTTTAAACTGGTTCATTCCGGCATTAGTGAATAGCAATGTAGGGTCATTTAATGGGACCACAGGAGAACTTGTTATTAGTTTATGAGATTTTCTTTTAAAAAAATTTATAAATTCTTTTCTAACTTGATTGGAATTCATTCTCTAACCTCAATTAAGATTTATAAGCATTATGAAGAAATTAATAGGTCCATATTGGAGTTTTATTAAAAAAATAATATAATAAATCTTCGCCTAATTATTCAATTTTGTTTCTAATTCAAAACTCATATTTCCCGAAAATATAACAAAAGACCATTTTAGAGGATATTTATATGATAATTGGATTAGATAAATATAATAAGAAGCTAATATGTTCCGAGTGTGGTTCAACTATAGATGGTCCCTATCATCGATATGATATTTCAGGTAAAATTTTATGCAAAAAATGTACTTCTATAGCTTTATTATGTGATGTATGTGGAAATCCTTCATCATTACTAGACAAATACTATGGATTAAAAGCATGTCCTAAATGTATTTCCAGAAGTGATAAATGTGAGAGATGTGGAAAAAAATTAGATAGCAGTAATAGAAAGTATATAAAAGGAATATCCGCATTCTACTGCTCTGATTGTGTTTCTAAAACTGAAACTCGTTGTGATATATGTAATAGACCAGTTAAATCAAAAACTCAACTAATTAAAACCTCTATAGGAAAAATGATATGTGAAGAATGTAATAAAATTCATATATTTAGTATTGATAAAGGAAAAAACATACTAAATAATATTGCTAAGATTATTCAGAGTAAGTTTGGTTTAGATTATGATAATATCCCTCATCTATATTTATCATCAGATGTAGAATTAAAATACTTGAAAAAAATGAAAAGCAATAAGATAATAAATACTTATGAAAGAAAGAGTATATCTGCATATGATGGTAAATCTCCTTCTTTATATATTTTAGCAGGTTTACAATTAGATAAATTCTTGTCTTCTTTTATAATTGAATATATCATGTGCTGGAGTATAACTTATAATAAAGCTAATTATAATGGAGATATGGAATTAAGTTTGGCAAAATGGATATCAATAAAAATACTAAGTCTTCTTGGATACCAAAATGAAAAACATGAATTGGTTATGAGAGAAGCTATAAATAATAGAAAATCCAATCTAATAAAGCTATTAACGATAGAAAAGAATAGTGGTATTGATGGAGTAATTAATTTTGCTATTTATAGAAAACGAAAAGTAATTTAATAGTATAGTAATTATATAATAATCTTTATTTATCAAATTTATATTACAAATTGATTATTTCATTTTTTATTTGAGTTATTCATATAATTAATATTTATTTACTGGGTTTTCTAATTTTTACTAATAAGCGATAAATATTGTAAAGTAAAGGGATTATTTAGTATATCCAGGTGGGAAAATATCAATATTATTTTGAATTAATCTTAATTATAATTCCAATATTAGATAGTTATTATAAAATTCATTAACTATTCACTTCGAACTTCTCTTAAAGATCCGTCTCCGTTATAAATATAAACAAATGGAAATGTCTTTTCTGTAACTTGTATTGTTCTTTCTTCAGGAGTACCTTGATTTATTACTACATCTTGAGTTTGAACAGATGTCTGAGCAGCTATTACAAATTGTATATTATCAGGATTAAATATCATATTTAAAGTACCTTCTTCACCTTCAGCCTGCGATTTTACTATAGCTGGTCTATCAGCTCCTGGTCTATATTGAACGAATACTTCATTAACATTATTAAAGAATGATGGTGGTATACTAGAGTAGGTAAATTTTAAAAGTCCATCTTTATCCATTACATTATAATAGAAGCCATCTCCTGTACCTCCACCGGCTCCACCAATAACATCATAGAAGAATTCAGCAGATTCATATTGTTGGAATTCATCTCTAAATGGTGATAATGCGTATCTAGTGAATGATTCTACTCTATTTGTAGTATCATATTTAAATTCATAATATTCTTCAACTTTTCTTTCTTTATTGATTAACTCTTTTTTAATAATCCTGGCATTATCAGGGCTATCACCTGATAATTCATATCTGATAGTAAAAAATGGTCTATTATAAACTTCATTATTAATATACCATAATTCAAGATTATCCTTATCTCTATATGGTATTTTACTCATATTTTGTGTTTGCCTTCCATTTTCCATGTAATTAACAGTTAGAATTTTTGAAACGCTATCGTTATTAGAGCTAGTGGTGCTTCTTTTTGCTTGGAAGAAATTTGTATTAACAATTTCTTCATCGGGTACATCCTTCTCATCCTGGAATTCATCATATTGGTTTGTATATTCGACTAGTCTATCAAACTTAAGTTCATATTCAGGTTGATCTATAGTAACAGCGACATTATTTGCAGCTTGGGAAAACAAATCTATACCCATTCCAAAGAATAATATAAAAATGAGTATTAATCCTCCATTTATAAATATCTTACTTTTCATATAATCTTTCTCCTTAAATATATAATGAGTTCTCTGATATTATATTATCAATTTTTTATATATGTTTATATATTTACTTTTCGTCACATGTTATCTACTTTATTATACTTATTTATTTAAATGTACGATATAAAGATTATAATGTAAAATATTTTTCTCATCTTATTAGAAAGAGTTAACCAATGTAACAAATAAATATTATTATTTATATACCAAGAGAAGAGAATTTTTTAATATACAACAAGAATTATTTTATTATTAACCTTGATAGTTAAAATAACAATTCCGATATTGAAAATAAGAAAAAAACTAAATAAATTTCATAATAATAGAGCCTAATAAAAGGAGATTTTGATATGAAAAAATTATTCAAACGATGTGTATTTATATTATTGATATTATCTCTTATGTGTTTTCCATTCTTGTATGCACAGGACGACGATGATGTTATACATGAAGATGAAATGGACCCGGATTTAAACGAAACTCCTATAGAATATCGAACCATAGGAGAGGATGATGAAGATTTAGAGCAAAGTGTATACATACAATCTGGTTTAACATTGGAAGAATTAGCTAATATAATATCTGATAAATTGGAGAATTGGGAAGAGAAATATAATATAGACATTTCAGAAGAATCCAAAAGTAGAATTATCAAAGATACTATAAATGATTTAATAAATAAGGAAGATTTTTCTGAAGATTCAATAGAAGACTCTTTAGAAAAATCAATAATAAAAGAAGTTATAAATATAGTTTTGGATAAGGTAGAAGATTATGATATTGAGTTATCAGATAAGAGTAAAGAAGATATTGCAGTTAATGTATTGAACAAAATATTAGAAGGAG
>CAYUUC010000114.1:0-10762 GCA_964447635.1 uncultured Spirochaetia bacterium | reverse complement strand
GAATAAGAATGAAATCCAAGTCCCCCTTAACTGCGTCTTCGCAGAAGACGAGGGGATTTAGGGGGATTCCTCTTCAGTTATATTAATTTTTGCCGAAGAATCATTTCTAATTAGGCGGGTTAATCTTATGATTGAATACACAAGGAAACATTGTATCCTTGATATAAATTCATTAGGGGTGATTATTACTCATTATCTCCGTTATTTGTATCACCATTCGATGTTTCGCCAGTATCCCCGCCGGTATCGTTTGTTGTTCCATTCGATGTTTCGCCAGTATCCCCGGTATCTGTAGCATCGCTTTCATCTGTGGTATCCCCATCGGTTTTCGGGCTTATATCCAGTATTCCACCACCGTCACCGCCGATGCCGAGTCCACCGCCGTCACCGCCGATGCCGAGTCCACCGCCGTCACCGCCGATGCCGAGTCCACCGCCGTCACCACCGGTAGTAGGAGGGGTTTCTGTTTCGGTAGGTTCTGGCATAGCCATAACTCCGGAATCTTCAATTACTTGTCTTATTTTTGGATATTCTACTACCACTTTGTTTTGTTTTCTTAGGTATTCCATTTTAAGTTGTTTAAAGTCGTTTTCTATTTCTGACTTGAGATTATCAGTTATCGTTTTCTTTCGAGCATCGGTCAATTCTTCCGCTAGTTCTATTTGGATGGGTTGAACCACATAGTAATAGTCATCTTCGGTAAAGATTCCCAATTCCTGGTTTGCTGAAGTATTTAGAACATCTGAGACTTTATCCTGTCCGGTAGTGAAAGCATACAACACAAAATTCCCGTCGTTAGCTGCTTTTCTCAATGCTGTGATATGTTTGTTTTTGGTATTAGAATTAAGGCTTTGTGGTTCTTTTTCGTTAGGTTGCGGTGAATCTTGGTTCATCGCCATTTCTTTAGTCTTTCCGTACACGTTTAAGTTCATCTCTTTTGCTGTTTGGAAGAAGTCTTCTCCGGAGGAGACTTTGCTTCTGAATTCATCCATAATTTCTTTAGCTTTGGTTTGAAATTCCTCGGTATATTCTGTTGAATTCTCTCTTAAATATTCTTTTATTAATTCATCAACAGCTCCAGCTTCTGTAATCTCCTGGAAGTTACTGGATGATTTTTTCTCTATTACCTTATATATAGCACTCTTTCCTTGGTAAAGTAAGACATCAATCTTCCATCTATTCACTACAATGTCTTTTAATTCATCGAAGTATCTATGAATTCTGCTAATAGGTATACTTTTTATGATATTGTCCTGGTATTCTTCCATGGTAAATGGATTGCTTTCCATGGTTGCTTTTTCTGCTTCCTCTCTATTATCAAAGACCAACACATCTACAATAAGTTCTGTTGTAATGGAAACTTTTTTATTATTACTTAAAAAGTCGATTAATGTTTGGTCTTCTATAACAATTTCATCTATAGACTCATTTAGGAAGTCATTGAAACCATAGAAAGCATATTTAACGATGCTGGTGGAGTCGGTTATTTTATGTCGATGAATTATGTCTAAATCACTTAAGATAACTGCTTCTTCAATTGGTCTTTGGATATTGTTTTTCCTGTATTCATATTTCAATTCAGCTTCATGTGCATCCAAACTAGCAGGGGGTAATTCTCTTTTCGAGCCTGGTTCTTGACTTTCTATTCTTTCTATTATTTCGTTATAATCCCTATTTGCGAAGGCATAGAATTCGCTAACAGGTATAGTGATATCAGCTTTTTTTGCTTCTTGATTATATATTTCTTCAGTAACCAAGTTATCTATTGACCCTCGATAGAAGTTTTCCATCATGCTTTGGAATTGTTGAGGGTTATATTGTGATTCACTCATTTGTCGGTTAAGATATCCCAGTGTATTGATTATATTCCTGGCTTCTTTAGATAATTGTGGTCTTCCTGCGTAATTGGTTACGAAAAGTTCTTCGCCGTTTACTCTGATATAGGTATCGGTGGCAGAAGCTCCTTGTAGGATTCTAAAAGCATCTCCTGCAAACAAAACAAAAATAAATGCAGCGATGGCTATAATTATCAAAGCTCTAACCACAGGGCTACCAAATACTTCTGATTTGTATGTTGATTCATCTGGTTTTTGTCTTTTTTTCTTTGGCATTTATTCACCTCAGTTTTCTATCTATTTTTTAAAAATATTCATCATTATGATTATAGATTTTATATAATATAATAAAAGCTATAGATATGATAAATTTTGCATTGGTATAAGGGAGTAATAAAATTTGGATGGAACAAGGATATAATCCTATTTATAAAGATATTTAGGCGTTGCGTTTCTTTATTCTTACTATATCCCTATCTATATCCGCTTTTAAGTCTACTCTAAACATTTTTATATATTTCTTGCCGGTTTTATCAGCTACGATTCTTAATTTCGGTCTTAATATATTATGCGGGTTTTCTTCTTCTACTAAGGCAATCTCTCCTGTATTCAATATTATAAGGTAATCCTTTCCGAAAAGGTATTCTAAACCCAGTTTATTATAGATAGTCTTGATGAATATCGAGCAAACCCTCGGTTCAAAGAGTTTACCCATCATATCATATAGATATACTAAAGCTTCTCTATAATCAAAATTCTTGGGGAAGTTAGGATTCCTGGTTAGATAGTCGAAAGTATCGGCTAGGGTGATGATATGATAAATTGGATTAATCTGGTCTTTGGATAAAGCCTTTGGAAAACCACTTCCATTATAAAATTCGTGTTGCTGTTTTATGGCATTCAATATGAATTCATCTACGCCTATATACTTATTTCGCTTACTAATTAAGTCACATGCGATTTGCGGGTGTCTCTTATACTTTTCCACTTCTTCTTTGCTAAATTTAGATGTAGGCTTTTTTATTAAGTCTTCGGGGAGTTTTATCATCCCCAAATCCCTTAAGAATGATGCAAGAATAAGATTCTTTATGCTTCTATCGTCAGGTATATATTCTTTGCATACCAATGCCGACATCAACGCTACATTAACTGCACTGGAGTATATATAATCTTCAATGTCCATACCTTTCAGCAATAATAGACCTTCTTTTATCTTCTCTTTTACCGAAGAATAGAAATTATCTACAAGGTTGTATGCAGTAGACATATCGACCCTTTCGTCTTTCTTGGTCTGCTCAAAGATATACCTTATCTTTTCCTTCGTCTTGTTTAAGCCTTCTTCTCCGATAATGTAATGAATGTCCGCATCTACATCTTCATCTTCTGTAAACTTTTTCTTAACTGTTTGTTTCAATTTCTTCTTTGATTTTAGCGAGTAATATATGGTTTTGATATTCCTTTTTTTAAGTTCTTCAATATCGTTTTGAGTGAACTCTTTATTGGCTTCTTTTATCAGGTTTCCGTCTTCATCGTATGCTGGTACGCTAAGTGATGTACCGGGGATTAGTGTCTTAATATCAAGCTGGATATTGTGTGTAGTGGTTTCGTACTCATGTCCATCTTCTTCTACTCGTTTGACCACGCTTTCTTCGTTCTGGGATATCATCTTATCGACATGTTTATTCTTGTTTTCGTCCAAATTATCACCTTCTTTTATTATCAATTTATATTATATGGCAACGTTTAAATAAAATTCTTTTTCGTTGATTCATAAAAATATTATAAACTATACTTGTAAAAGTCAACTTGATTTTATATATATAGCGTGGTTATTTAAATAGGGAGCAAATAAAAGTAAAATTTTACCATCAAGTAATGTGATATATTATTGATATTATTTTTTATTTCTCTCAAATTTTATTATATTAATAATGTGCATATGCACATAAGCAAAAAACACAGGAGTAGAACATGAAAATATGTATACCAACAATTGGTGACAAAGGCTTTGATGATAAGATTTGCGAACATTTTGGCGGGTCGAGATTCTTTACTGTTTTCGATACAGAGACCAATGATTATCAGGTTATACCGAATATCGAAAATAGAGAACATGGGAATTGCGCCCCTATCGATCTAATCAAGGATAAAGGAACAGAAATCTTAGTATGCGAAGGATTAGGTAAAAGGGCGATACAAAGGCTCAATTCTGCTGGGATAAAAGTATATCGAAATGAAGGAGAAGCTAGCATCAAAGATGTATTAGAGAAAGCTACCAGCGGTAAGTTAGAGGAATTCGATATCGATAATTGTTGTGGTGGTCATGAACATCATCAGAGACATACCCATCACAATCATCCCCATTAATAAAAACCCTCGTATATCAATTTCACATCATTTAATCTCAGCAATGATATTAGTTCAATTCATCGATTAATAATATTATCTTAATCCTTAAGATTGATTCTATCTCTGTCAATTTATGAACTGAATAATAATTGTCATATTTATAATGAATCTATATTTACTTATTATCTTTACTATTAAAAAGGATTTATTATATATAATCTAAATTTATTTATAGCCACAAGTATGATATCAATCGGGATTTTTTTGGAGAAAATTAATGGATGTATTAAATAGTCCTCTTGATAAAGAAAAAACCTGAGCTATATTTATTTCTCATCGGTAGTATTAAAGAATTTGATATAAAATGTTTGTAGGAATTGTTATATTCAATACTTACAGATGAAGGGGATGATATTTATGAACTTATTAAATAATCCAAAAGCACACATCATTAGATTACGAGAGACATGTTCTATTCAAAAAACCCTTTCTGAACTAAATAACATGCTTATGAATGAATTTATTAATATAACGGAAATATATGATATAACAGGAGAATGGAATAAAGCGATTAGAGTGATGAATGATGGTATTGCCCTATCCAAAAAATATAATAATACATGTATGAATGGAAAACTCAAACGACTACTTGGCAATATATTAAAAAACAAAGGTTCATATGAACAAGCAATGAAGCTATTCCGGGAGGTGAAAACCATAGCAGGAAAAGAAAATGAGCTTAAGCTTTATTCACAAGCTATAGGGGATATCGGTATTATATATACACATAAAGGTGATTATGATAAGGCAATGGAATGCTATATCCAGGCTAAACAGATTTGCGAAGAAATTGGTGATAATAAAGATTACAGCAGGCATATAGGCAATATGGGTCTTGTTTACTGGAATAAGGGCGATTATGATAAGGCGATGGAATGCTATAACCTGGCTAAACAGATTTGTGAAGAAATTGGTGATAAAAACGGCTATGGGAAGCATGTCGGCAATATGGGCGGGGTCTATCATAATATTGGGGATTATGATAAGGCGATGATGTGCTTGAAGGAGTTGAAGCAGATATGCATAGAAATAGGCGATAAAAAAGGTTATGCCTGTGCTATAGGCAATATGGGTCTTGTTTACTGGAATAAAGGTGATTATGATAAGGCGATGGAATGCTATAAAGAAGCAAAGCGAATATGTGAAGAGTTAGGTGATAAGAACGGTTATAGCCGACATATAGGCAATATGGGTCTTGTTTACTGGAATAAGGGTGATTATGATAAGGCGATGGAATGCTATAAAGAAGCAAAGCGAATATGTGAGGAGTTAGGAGATAAGAGCGGTTATAGCCGACATGTAGGTAATATGGGTCTTGTTTACTGGAATAAGGGTGATTATGATAAGGCTATGGAATGTATGGAAGAAAAGAAAAATCTATGTCTGGAACTGGGTGATAGACGAGGCTATTCCATTGTTGTTGAGAATATCGGTCTTATGTATTCCATTAATGGAGAACATATTAAAGCATTGGAGTGCTATAACGAAGCGATAGAAATAGGCAGAAGACTGGTGATTAAGTATAATCTTTGTAGTTACCTTAATAACAAAGCCAAGTTGCTTTTCAATATAGGTAAAACCGAGGAAGCCGAATCACTAAACAACGAAGCCTTATCTATTGCAAAAACTGTAAGCAGACCGGATATCATCTTCGAAGGAAATATGCTTCGAGTAAAGATTGATGCTACACGAGATATAGACCCTGCGTTTACGGAGATGGAATCGATGCTGGATATATACACTAATAAAGAGCAAATCGCCTTTATACATTATGAGTTATGGAAGCTAACTGGAGATGACTCGCATCGGAAGAAAGCGATGGAGATGTATCGATCAATGTATGAAAAGACGCCTAAGTATGAGTATAAGGAACGGCTTAATGAGATGATGAGATGATATATTAGTATTGTTTGTAGGGGTTGAATTTATTAAATCCATACAGATGGAGGATTTGATTTTTGTATGGTCATATTAGATTATTCTATAAAAAGAGTTTATCGAGTAAGCGAGAAAAACATATTAGATATCCCCATCCAACAACTTTTTAATAGATTAAGTTACTTTATGAATGATTTATCCAATATATATGAAATAATAGGAATGTGGAATCAATCAATTGAAATGTTAAAAAGAGCTATTGAAATATCCATTAAAGTATCAAATAAAGAAGAGGAAGCTGAGTTAAAAAGAAGACTAGGATTGATTCTTATGAAAAGGAGTAGCTTTGACGAAGCCTATAAACTATTAATGGAAGCTAAATCCATAAGTTTTCGAATAGGTAGGAAGGACTTGTATGCGAAAATAGTGGGGAATATGGGTGGTATATACTGGTATAAAGGGGATTATGATATGGTTATGAAATGCTTCGATGAATGGAAAAGAATCGCATTGGAATTGGGAAATGAAATTGATTATTCGAAAGCTATAGGTAATATCGGTTTGGTTTATGCTAACAGAAGTGATTATGATAAAGCGATGAAATGTTATAAAGAAAAAATTGAGATTTGTAAGAAAAATGATGACCGAAAAGGATATGCCATAGCGATGGCTAATATGGGTACCGTATATAAGAATAAGGGTGAGTTTGACAAAGCTATGGAGTGCTATGAAGCGGACAAAGAGATAAATCTGGAATTAGGCGATAAAAACGGTTATTCGGTAGCATTAGGTAATATCGGACTGATTTATGCTAACAGAGGTGATTATGATAAAGCAATGGAATGCTATGAAACATATAAAAGTATAAGCCTGGAAATAGGTAATATGGAAGATTATTCCAGAGCAATAGGTAATATGGGAATCTTCTTCTACTATAAAGGGGAGTATGATAAGGCAATGAAAAGCTATTCCGAGCAAATGTCAATAATCAAGCAGTACGGAAGCAAAAGAGATTATTCAAAATCATTACTTAATGTCGGAGTCTTATACTATGATATGGGTGACTTTGATAAGGCGATGGAATGTTTTACTGATAGTAAGGATTTAAGTAAGGAATTAGATGATAAAATAAGCTATTCAATAGCAGTTGAAAATATTGGAAATATTTATACTTTTAGAATGGACTATGATAGAGCTCTAACATGTTATAACCAAGCAATTGAAATATGTAAGAATCTAAATATAATTAAGTCTTTAGCTTATTTTTACTGTGATAAAGCAAAACTCTTAATAGATATCGAAAAACTATCTCAAGTTGATATTATAATTAAGGATTTATTACAGATAGCTAATAAACTAAATGATACAAGGTTAGTGTTCAATGCCCGGTTACTCAAACTAAAGCTATTATCCAAAAGTGACCTTACCACTGCAGTATCAGGATTAACGGATATGCTTTCTGAATGCACCAATAGTGAAGAAATATGCTACATACATTATGAACTGTGGAAGCTGACCCGTAGCGAAGAACATAGGAAGAAAGCGATAGATTTGTTTCGCTCAATGTATAAGAATACGCCTAAGTATGAGTATAAGAAGCGGATGGAGGAAATGGGAAATCAACAATGAGACTAATAAATCAATATCAGATATTTATACACAAAGTAAGGGAAACTAAATTATCGGATTTTACTCTTTCGGAGCTTATCTATAAGCTGATCGACAGTCAACTTAACACTACTAGAATATTAGATTTAGTGGGAAAATGGGATGAGGCTATCTCTTTATTGGAAGTAGGAATTGAGATTGCAAAAAAATTAGGACACTCTCATCCCTCCCCTAATCTGGAGATACAGAGTATCTTAAAGAGAACCCCTCTCGCCGAACTAAAACGCTCATTGGGTTGGTTACTCATGAACAAAGGACGAATGGATGAAGCAATGGAACTGTTCGTGGAAGCGAAAACCATAGCAAAAGAAGGATGTGATATGAGTGAATATTCCATTGCAATAGGGAATATGGGGACTGTGTTTTGGAATAAAGGTGATTATGATAATGCCATGTTATGCTATGAAGAACAAAAAAAAATATCTGAAAAATTAAGTGATAGAAGAGGGTATTCAATAGCAGTAGGAAATATAGGACATGTGTATAGGAATAAAGGAGATTATGATAAAGCTAGGTTATGCTATGAAAAACGGAAGAAGATATGTGAAGAATTAGGTGACAGAAAAGGATATGTCATAGCAATAGGTAATATAGGGAATGTGTATGCTTATAAAGGGGATTATAACAAGGCTATGCTGTGTTATAAAAAACGGAAACAGATAGCCGAAGAATTAGGTGACAGGAAAGGGTATGGCTTAGCGGTAGGAAATATGGGGAATATATATGCTTATAAAGGAGATTATGATAATGCCATACTTTGTTATAAAGAACAAAAGAAGATAGCAGAAGAATTAGGCAACAGAAACGGATATTCAAGAGCGGTAGGAAATATGGGGAATATATATGCTTATAAAGGAGATTATGATAATGCCATACTTTGTTATGAAGAACAAAAGAAGATAGCAGAAGAATTAGGCGACAGGAGGGGGTACTCAATATCGATTGGAAATATGGCTAACCTATATCAGTACAAAGGAAAATACGATGAAACGATGAAGTGTTATAACGAAGCAATAAAGATAGGTCAAGAGCTTGGTATTAATTATCTTCTGTGTAGTTATATTAATGGTAAAGCCAGCCTGCTATTCGACCTTAGAAAGATACTCGAAGCGAAAAAGCTGAATTATAAAGCGTTAAGGATAGCAAAAAAGGTTAACCGGCAAGATACAATCTTTAATGCATCTCTACTTAAGATTAAAATATATGCTGAACTCTTGGATAAGAATAGGGCTATTAAGGAGATGAAGGCTTTAGTAGATGAACCCTTTTATAAGGAGGATATAAATAAAAAATCATTTATTAAGGGAGATTTAGGGAGATTCTCCGATGAACAAACCGCCACCATACATTATGAACTGTGGAAGCTGACCGGTGATGCTACTCATCGGAATAAGGCGACTACGTTATATCAGGCATTATATGAGAATACGCCTAAATATGAGTATAAGAAGCGATTGGATGAGATAAAGGAGACATTATGAGATTAATAAGCTATAGCAATACTTATATTTATAAATTAAGAAAAAAAATTTCATCGAAACTTACTTTATCAGAGCTTAACAACAAAATAGTAAATCATCAACATAGTTTAGCTATAATACTAGATATAATAGGAAAATGGGATGATGCTATCAATATATTAAAAGGTTGTTTATTACTAAATGGTAAAACAGAGAGAAAGTTATGGGAAGGACAGCTAAAGCTATCATTAGGCTGTATTTTGATGAATAAGGGGGAATTTGATAATGCGATGAATTTATTTACTGAAACACTGAATCTTGCTGATATTGAAAAAGAAAGAAATTTGTATTCAAAAGTTATTGGTAATATGGGGAATGTTTATTTATACAAAGGGGATTATGATATTGCTATAAAATGTTATAAAAAGAAATTGGATATCGCAACAGATCTAAATGATAAAAAGTTATATTCTGAAGCTATTGGTAATATGGGAATTATTTATATAAATAAAGGAGATTATGATACTGCAAAAAACTATATTGAAAAGTGGATGAATGAAGCAAAAGAAATTGGAGACAAATATTCATATCTAGTGTCTATCGGGAATCTAAGTAACTTGTTTTATTATATAGGTGATTATGAAAATGCTTTACATTATTTAAAAAAGCAGAAGAGTTTAGCAATTAAGCTTGGAGACAAAAACTCTTATTGTAAAGCAATCGGGAATATGGGGAACATATTTTCACAAAAAGGTGATTATGATAATGCGATGAGATGTTATAATGAAAGCCAATTTATTGCTGAGGAACTAGGTGATAGAGGGGCTTATTCTTCTGCTGTAGGTAGAAAAGGATTAATCTATAAAGATAAAGGAGATTATGAAAATGCTTTACGATGTCTTATAGAGTGGAAAAATATTTCAGCTGAAATTGGTGCTAAAATGGGGTATTCAGTTGCTCTTGGGAATATGGGAATTGTGTATATAGAAATGGGTAAATATGATGATGCCATGCGTTGTCTTTATGAACAGAAAAGTATAGCAAAAAAATTAGGTGATAAGATGAGGTATTCTATTTCAGCAGATCTTATTGGTAATTTGTTCAAAATTAAACAGGATTATTCCAAAGCGTTAAAATTCTATGATGAAGCCATAGAAATAGGTAGAGAATTAGATATTAATTATTATCTGTGTGATTATCTAAATAACAAATCGCAACTACTCTTTGAATTAGGAGATATTGAAGAATCTAAAATTATAAATGAAGAAGCTCTTATTTTGGCAAACAGATTCAACCGGTTAAATACCATTTTCGATGCTAGTATCCTTCGAATAAAAATTTCTGCTTTCAATAATAAAGATGATGCTATCTTAAAGATGTTATCAATGATAAACAAGTCTACCAATGATGAACAAACCGCCACCATCTACTATGAACTGTGGAAGCTGACAGGTGATGCTACTCATCGGAATAAGGCGACTATGTTATCAGGCATTATATGAGAATACGCCT
>CAYUUC010000113.1:0-10893 GCA_964447635.1 uncultured Spirochaetia bacterium | reverse complement strand
ATTGTAAAAATTGAGAAATTTCATAATTAGGTACGATTTCCACAACAGTCTCTTAATGAAACTTATTACATTGATTATGAGTGAAAAAATAACGATAAAATTTATAATAAAATAAAATGCTTATTATTTATTAAAGAGAATTTAACTTACTATTTAAGGGGTTACATTTTGATACGCTTTTTTGAGGAACGATTTCTATTATCTAATATTCTCGAAGTTGGGAAAATATTGATTATGGGCGCTGGATTCTATGAAAATTTTTATATGGCATCCAAAGGATTTAATACTGTATGCGTGAATATTCCCAAAGCATTAAACCATTTTATCGTAGCCAAGATGATGAGAAAACCAGTCAATATAGACTTATTTTCAGTTAATCTTGGTGGTTTCGATTTTCCTTATGAATTTTTCGATTATGCCGCTTTCCTTAACAATTCTTTTGAATTAATACCATATAAAAATAATCGTATAGATATGCTTAAATTCACTAATAGGTTTATAAAGAATGACTCATTCCTCTCCATTTCTTTGTATAACCCATATAACGAAGAAAATATAAAAACCTTTGAAAAAGGGGAATACATAACCGAACCATCAGAGCTTGATATTAGCAATAAATCGAATATTACAGAACCAATAATGAATATCGGAGATTACTTCTACAAACCTCCGGGAACTAATGAAGAAAAATTTAGACATATATATAATGAAGAAGAATTGAATAAGATATTAACTGAATGTGGATTTGAGATTATGGAATTTACTGACGATGACCATGTTGTAAAAAGACAATCACAAAGATTCTCCAGAATGAAAGACCTTAATGGTAAGTTTATCATAGTATCAGCAAGGAAAACCGAAGCTATAAAAATCTCCAGAGAAGTTGAATGATAAAGAGTATAATTTATGCTTAAAAAAGGTATACTTAAAATCGAGTCTATTAAAATCAAGGGTCACGGTGCGATTATCTTAACTGGACCATCAGGTTGTGGGAAAGGTGAGATTGCTAATTATATCATGGATATGTTCTCATTGAATAAAGAGTATCACCTATCAATGGGTCAAATCTTACGTGATATAATTACTATGTCAAGAGCTGATAAGGATTTCTTAAAGAAGCTAAGCGATAACTACAATATCAGCACGGAAATATCAATCTTCGATGATGCTAATAATCCATCAGAAGTAATAACAAAAGCCAAACAGTATCGAGAACAACTCAAGACAATGATTAAGAAAGACCCATTCTTCAAAGATATGCAAATCCCATCCCAATATGCATGGCTAAGTTACGCTGTATCTAATGGTCTGCTTGTTCCCAAGGATTGGACGAATAGTATATTAGAAGCTAAATTTGAAAACAACTCTGATTTATGTAAATCCATATTCCTAATTGATGGCTATCCCAGAACTATTCCCGCCGCTGTTCATATGCTTAAGCTATTTAAGAAGCTGGATATACCGATAATCAAAGTCATACACCTTTCTATAACTAAAACCGAAATGATTAGAAGAGCTAAGCTAAGGAATCGTCTGGATGATAATATACAAGCTTTGGAGAACCGTTTCCAATTTTACATTGAGCAGGTACAACCATCAGTGGATGAAATGAAAAGTATTTTGGGTAGCGAATATGTCTCGTTAATCGATGCTCATCAACCGGTCTTTTATGAAAATGGGTCGGTCAATGTGGAAAAGTCAATTAGGAAAGTAGCCAACGATGTAATCGAAACGATTGATCTTTCTTTTTAAGAATTTACCTAACATAACCACTAATCTTTATATCGTTCCCAATTATTAAATACTCTACATCGCTTAATTGGAGAGCTTGGGACATATCCTTAGGTCCTGTTCCATGGAAAGGGATAACCCCATCCGAACCTGAAAGTATCTTAGGAGCTATGTAGGTTATCACTTTATCAATAACTCCTTGTTTATACAGACTAAATTATGCTCTTGAACCCCCTTCAACAACAATCGATGTTATTTGGAATTCCCCCAGGTGTTTCAATAACTCTTTTAAGTCAATAACCTCCCCTTCAACCTTTATAGGAAGGATAGCTTTATTTATCTTGTTCTTTATGAGTTTATTATAATAGGATAATAGTCTATCATCCGGTGGAATAACAATCATGGTTGGTTGATTATCCTTAATGACTGTGTGCTCTTCTTCTAAGAGTCCATCAGCATCAAGAATAATCCTAAGAGGATATTTCTCCTTGCCTTTTATGCGTGAATTGAGTGTAGGATTATCATGCTTAATCGTATTTGAGCCTATCATTATTGCATCGCTTTGATACCTTAGATAATGAGAGTCCTTCCTGGATTCTTCCCCTGTTATCCATTTTGAAGAATGGTTAGATGTAGCCATCTTACCATCTAAGGTCATGGCATATTTAATAGTAACGAAAGGTAAACCGGTCTTAATCCATTTGAAGAAATCTTCATTAATCCTATATGCTTCTTCCTCCAGAAAACCATATTTAACATGAATTCCAGCTTCTCTAAGTATTTCCACACTCTTACCATTAACCTTTGGGTTTTGGTCAAGTATTGCAATATAGACTTCTTTAATCTTTGCATTCTTAATGGCTTCTACACAGGGTGGAGTTCTTCCATAAAAGCAACATGGTTCTAATGTAACGACTAATGTTGAGCCTTCTATATCTTTGGGAGAAGCATTCTTAATAGCCTGCACCTCAGCATGATCTTTGCCTGCTCTTAAAGTAATTCCTTTACCGATGATTGTATCGTTTTTGATTAAGATAGCACCTACGCTGGGATTTGGGGAGGTAGAGCCTTTTACTTCTTTCGCCATCTGAAGGGCTTGTTTCATATATTTTGTTATCGACTCTCTATCCATATTGTCTATACCATTTTATTAGCTTATTTTGATAATAAATATATATAAATATATAATGTTATTAAAGTACTAAAAAAAATGAAAAAATGGTCAATTACCTATTTACTAACCAACTTACTTATTAACTGTGACATAATTATTATTTGATATTTCTTTTCGGAATTCCTATTATAAAACTCTTTTATTAAGCTTTGTAAGTCCTTAATAGAACTAATGTAATTCTTTGTCAAATTGAGTAAAAATAAAGAAGGCAGTATACCAGGGAAATTATGGAAAAACTCAGATAAACCTAGATGGAAGGCCAAAGACAAAGGTATTCGGTTTTTTTCTTCAATACTATCTATGTTTAGATACGAACCTTCTGTTGTATGGAAAAGTGGAATAAAATCCCTATCAAATTCCATTCTATAATCAGGATAAACGGAATTTACATAATAATTAATCGACTTTTCTAGTGATTTTTTTATTCTGATTCTTATCTCCTTAGTTCCCTCAAGATTAGGCACAATATTTTTCTGAAAACTTCTCATTTCTTCTGTTAATTCTTCCAGTTTTACTTTTTCCTTTAGGATTCGGTCTTGATAATCTGATATTATATCATCAATTTTTTGGCGATATTTTATAGCTATTGATTTCCTTTCTTTTCTTAACTCTTTTAAAGTAGGCTCTAGGTAATTTAGATTTAATGAGGTCTTATCTAAAATTGCTTTTGATTCCTTCAACTTTTCTTTAAGGATATCCTTATTATTAGTAGAACAGCTTTTCCCTTCTTCGAATAGTAAAAATTGGTTTTCATCATGAGAATAATCAGGATTTAAAAGTCTTTCTATTGTTTTTATATGCTTTTTTTGCCTAAATTGTTCTTCTTTGATTTTTGCAATTTCTCTTTTGGTTTTTGAAATCTTTAAGTTAATGCTTTGGTTGATTTCATTTATATAATGGTTTCTGATTTCATTTATTTCAATTTCTTCAAGTCTCCTAAGTCTTGAAATCTTCTCTTCTATAAAGTTTTTTGAATAATTGAAAAAGATAAGCTTTTCATTGTTTTCATCTGATAATTTAAGCATATTTTCAGGATTTAACTTACATCTCCTCTCTACTTCACCGATTAGGTAATTCATTAATAGAGACCTCATCCCATGGTATCCCTTATCTGATATAATCCTTAGTAGGGAATTCTCATCTCCTAGAAAGAATAAGCGTAAATATTGAGGTATGGTTATATCTTTGGGTAAATTAAAAATACTCTTTAAAAAAGATGTTATCTTTTCTTGGAATTCTTTTAATCCGTTACAAGTAAGGATTACATCTTCAGACTTTACTTTAGGGAATTTATTATTGTATCTCAATTTGATTAGAAAAATCTTATATGTATGTTCGGGGAATATTCGAATATTGTATTTTTCATCATTAACCGAAAATATAGTCTCAACATATTTTATACCCTTATCCATTAGATGACCGGACATTTCATTCTTTCCGGTTAGACAAAATTTCATAATCTCAATAAATTTAGTTGGTTTAAATGTTAGTTTCTGGAATTTTCTTTTACTAATATTATTATAGAAATCGTTAAATGATAATGAGAATTTATCATTTTCAAATATGGTTATTTGATTTATCCTAAATTGGATTCCCTTATTATGTTTATAATAAAAATCCGTTAAACTCTTTTTGGTAGTCTTTTTATTATCTTTGTATATAATAGGTAAATAAAGATTTTTACTCAATTATCCGTCTCCATACATTTCTTCCTCTATTTATTAATATAATACATTATATAATAAGATTTTATTCAATTTTAGATAAGAAATGTTAAAATGGAGAAAAAATAAATATATAAATGAAGCTAACTTATCTAATTTGATAGATATGAATAAGGAGCTTCCCCTTTTTAGCAAGGGAAAGCACTCAATTATAAGTTGAGGTGAATATTCCTAAGCTAATGCTTTGTTAATCTCATCTAAAAACATCTGTGGTGGTAAAGCTCCAGGTTGAACAGGTTTCTCGTTAATGATTATCTGCGGTACGCCCCGAACACCATATTTAGTGGATAAATCGGGGAATTCCGAAGCTTCAACCATTTCTGCTTTTATATTATCATTAAGATAAGCAAAGATATGAGCCGCTGCCACCGCTCTTGGACAATGAGGGCAAGTTGGTGTTACATAAACCTGCAGATGAACTGGTTTATCTATCTTCTTAATCTGGGTAACCATATCCTCTGGTACTTCAACAGTCTCGGTTGAAATCATCTTTACTGCTTGAAGCAAGGTGGAAAACTCATAACCGGTTGGTATTCCATATAATTTTATTCCATAATCCTTATCATCTGTTGCTATAACAGTTGCTGGTGTTTTATCTACACCAAATTTCTCGGCATCTGTTTTATTTTCCGTAAAATCCATCACCTTAAGGTTAATCTTATCACTAAGTTCAGATAACTCGGTTAATAGCTGTTTTGTTTCTCCACAATATTGACATCCAGACTCTTCTTTGAAGAATGTAATATTAACACTCTTGTTCAAATCCTCCAGACTCTTTTGTACTTGTTCTCTTACATCTTTTTCTAAAAATGCCATAAATCCTCCAATTTTTTTATAACTATTAAGTAATATAACTAATTAGTAATATAATCAAATATTTATTAAAGTCAAATGACTCGTATTTAGTCGTAATCTTAATTCAACTAAGCATATTGGTTGGTTTATTATATAATATTGACTTTTCTGTCCTATCTTTATTTTTTATCTTGATTGATATTAGTTTATTATTAAATACATTATTGAGCATTATGAAAGGCTAGGTCAATATGAAAGCTCCTCCATTCCCACAAAAATTAGAATGGTTTAATAGTGATAAACCCTTAAATATCGATGATTTAAAAGGACATGTAGTCTTACTCGATTTCTGGACTTCATGTTGTATAAATTGTATGCATACTCTAAAAGACCTTGAATACCTCGAGGAGAAATATAAGGATGAACCTGTATTAATCATTGGAATCCATTCGCCAAAGTTCTACAATGAAAAGCATAATCAAAACATCATCTCAGCAATAGACCGATACGAAATCACACACCCTGTTGTATCGGATGTAAACCATGAAATATGGCAATCATATACGATCCACGCCTGGCCTACATTTGTCCTTATTGGAACTAAGGGTAAGATTATCCTAGCCATATCTGGAGAAGGGAAAAGGGATTTATTGGATAACTCTATTAAACAAGAATTAGATAAGTCCAAAAAAGATAATACCCTATCCAAAGATAGAATCATGATAAAGAGAGAAAAACGCACAACCTCATCAATTCTAAAATATCCAGCTAAGATTGCTTTCAATGAAGATACCAATTCAGTATTCATAAGTGATTCCAATCATAACCGCATTATTCATGCGATATTAGATGAGAATAAACCAATACAAGCAAACATTCAAGACATCATAGGTAATGGTGATAGAGGCTTAGTGGATGGTGATTATAAAGAAACAGCCTTTTTCCGACCACAAGGATTAACCTATCATAAAGGTTTTTTATATGTGTGTGATACGGAAAACCATTCCATTAGAGCGATAGACCTTACTGATAGAAAAGTGAAAACCTTATCCGGAAATGGTAGACAGGGTTACTTCAACACCTCTGCCGAAGAAGGATTGCTCAATTCACCATGGGATTGTATTATAAAAGATGATTATCTATATGTAGCGATGGCAGGATGTCACCAGATTTGGAGGATGGAATTGAACTCTAATCATATGGAACCCTATGTGGGAAATGGTTATGAGCATATCATTGATGGGGTATTCTCTAACTCAAGCCTCGCCCAACCAAGCGGGATTTCCGCCAATGATGACAGCCTTTATTTCACTGATAGTGAGAGTTCATCTTTAAGGATGTGTAACATATCAACAGGGAAGGTTAAAACCTTAATAGGCTCTGGTTTATTTGATTTTGGTTTTACTGATGGGAAGTTCAACGAAGCGTCCCTACAACATCCGCTTGGATTGTGCTATAAGGATAGAATGGTGTTCATCGCCGATTCATACAACCATGCGATAAGGATGGCTAATCTTAATGAGGGGAAGATTTACACTGTTATACATCCAGTGGATAATAATCTATGTTCGATTAACGGGAAAGAATGTGATGTATTGCCTCTTTACGAGCCTAATGATATCAAAGTATATAGAGGTAAACTCTTCATAATGGATACTAACAATCATTTGATAAGAGTATATAATCCGGAAACAGCAACTCTGGAGACTTTACAATTAAAATAATCCTAAACTGGAGCAATATTTATGAAAATAACTATCTTATGCGATAATAATGTTGCTAGAAGTGGAATCCTGGCTGAACATGGTTTTAGTGCACTAATAGAGATTAATAATACCAAATACTTGTTTGATACTGGAGCTAGTGGTCATGTTGTAGCTAAGAATTCTTTAATACTTGGAATAGACCTAAAAGAGATAGATTCAATTATAATCTCCCATGGGCATTATGATCATGCTGGTGGATTGGAAGAGATATTAAAAATCACAGGAAAAAAAAGCATCATCGCTAACCAACAAATCTTTCAGGATAAATATTCAATTAGAAATGACAAAAAAGTATTTTCTGGAATTAAGTATAAGAAAGCCTATCTAGAAAATACATTAGGAGCTGATTTTAACTTTATAAAAGGTTTCACTAGAATTAAAAATAATGTTTATCTAACAGGGATTGTTCCAATGAACAATGAATATGAAAAGATACCGCCAACATTCAAAACCTCAGATGAGAAAGGGAATATAATCCACGACAATTTCCAGGATGAAAATTCACTTGTAATAGATACAGAAAAAGGTTTAGTAGTTATAACAGGATGTGCTCATCGTGGAGTTGTTAATATTATTCAATTTGCTCAGACACAGCTTAACAAGGATATATTTGCTATTGTTGGAGGGATGCACCTTATTGGATGTAAGGATGATCATTTCAACCATGTTACGAATTTCATAAAGGAACAGAATGTGCCTTTTATATATCCATCTCATTGTACAGGCTTCAAACGGATATGCGAATTAAAGAGTTTTTTCCCCACAAAAGTATATCCAGCATTTAGCGGTGAAATAATCTCAATAACATAATTGTTATTTCTTGCATATTAATACATCCTTACCTTGTAAAAAATTATAAAATTTTAAAAATAGCCATGTAATTTTCATAATTGTATTGTATACAATAGAATACGAAAATAATACTAAATAAGAAAAATTGCCTTTCATGATTTTTTTATTATATTTGGTGGATAATTTGAAAATTACCGGAGGATTTTAACTAATGAATAAGAATAAGAGTTTAGGTTATAACCCTATTCCGGTAGTAAAAAATGTTAGATTTGCTAAGAACTTTAGAATAAGTGTCCCAAATAAGTTTAAGAAATTCTTATTATCTATCGGTCTGTTGGTGATGATTACAATGGTCATCTCCTTTATATCATTTATAAATGGAGAAACCGCAGCCGCTGGAACTATAGATTTTAAAGAACTGGATAACATGTCATATAGGATAATCAGCCAGGATGGCTCAATTAGTAGAATGACTAATTCATTTTACGATATCGAATATGGCAAAATCAAAATTGGGGATGTAACTTCTAAATATCCTATAGCATCAAAAGAAGATAAATTACAGTGGATTGAAGGTCTAATAGAGAGAGAGAAAGAACTTCAGCAGAAAAAAACATCCGAAGTAAAAAAATATCTTATCTCTATATTAAAGAATGAAAAAAGAGCGGAATATGTTCAAAAGTATTCCAAACAATATCAGGTTCCATTATACCTAACTGTAGGAGTGATTTTCGCAGAGTCTTCTAATAGACCCGAAGCCGTCTCATATGTGGGAGCCAGAGGACTTATGCAACTCATGCCTGATACAGCTGTATTGATAGCAAGAAGACAGGGAATGGCAAAAACCGCCCTGAAGATAAGAAAAGACCCGAGCTACCTTAATGATAATGAAGAACTAAACATCAAATTTGGATGCAAACACCTCAGAGACCTATATAACAAAATAGGGTCATGGGAAGGGTCAGTACATGCTTACAATCAAGGATATACCAGATATATGAAAGGTTATCGTAGTAATGATTATGTAGGCAAGGTATTTAAATACTGGCGTCAATACAAAAGATAGGATATTAATGGAAATAAGAACAAATTCAAAAAACTGTAATAATCTTTAAATTAAATGGGGTCAGATTTGGTTCAATATCTGACCCCTTCTTATTGCATATTATAAACTACTTATAATTGTAGCAGTTACTAAACCTGGTTAGATAAAGCTATCAGGATTTTTTTATACCATACTTCTTCATCTTATACCGAAGAGTAAATTCGCTTATTTCTAAATTATCAGCTGCTTTAGATTGATTCCAACCGGTCTTATCCAAATGTTTCATAATGATTTCTTTTTCTATATCTTCTATATAATTCTTGAGTGATATGGGAGAATCTGGCAAGTCCAGTTTATCAACCGGATCTTCCCGCTTCTCAAATGATATGGGGATATCTTCGGGAAAGATTACTTTACCAGTACTGAAAAGCATTGTATATTGTATAAGATTCTCCAATTCTCTTATATTACCTGGATAAGAATGCTTAATCAAGATGTCCTTAGCTTCCGGAACAAAGGATTTCTTTTCTAAATTATGCATCTTAGAGTATTTATCTACGAAATGGTCAATTAGTGAAAGGATATCTTCCTTTCTTTCTCTAAGAGGCGGAATATCGAGGATAACTGTATTTAATCTATAATAAAGATCTTCTCGAAACTTTTTTTCCTTAACCAATTGTTCTAAATCTTTATTGGTAGCAGCAATAACTCGTACATCTATCTTTAATGGGTGCGTACTACCGATTCGCTGAATTTCTTTATTTTGAAGGAATCTTAGTAGTTTCCCCTGCATAGTGTAAGGCATTTCACCAATTTCATCAAGGAATATTGTACCTTCATTAGCATACTCTATCTTTCCAATCTTGGTCTTATTAGCTCCAGTGAAAGAGCCTTTTTCATAACCAAAAAGTTCGCTTTCCAATAAATCCGATGGTATAGCCGCACTATTAACCTTAACAAAGGGTTTATCCTTCCTATTGCTTAGAGATTGGACTAAATCTGCAATAAGTTCCTTGCCGGTACCGCTTTCACCAAGTATTAAGACGGGCAATGTGGTTCGGGCAACTTTTGGTATTTTAGATAATACTTTCCTTAATGGCCTTGATTTCCCAACTATATTAGGAAAATCATTATCAATGGTTTGTTCCTTCCTTTCCATTTTGTGGATATTACTAATCTGGTCTTCGGTGTGGATTTTATTCTGAATTTCTTTTATCTTTTTATGTAATATATCAAGTTTAAACGGTTTTTTAATATAATCCTCAGCACCGCTTTTCATGCTTTTTACTGCGATATCAACATCTCCTACTCCGGTAATCATTACAAATTTAACGAATGGATTAATCTTTTTAACTTCCATCATAAATTCATAACCATTCATTTCGTTCATTCTATAGTCTGATAATATTAAATCAATCTTATTATTTTTAACTATATCTATAGCTTTTATTGGATTTCCAGTATCAATAACTTCATAATGATTTTTTTCCAGAAAACCTGTTATTTCCTTTCTATAGTGGTCTTCATCTTCAACATATAATATGAGCATGGTAAAAAAACTCCTAAATCTTTGTATAATATTATTTTACAGAGTAATAATGAAATAATGATCTTTTGATTATCTTTTTATATAAGAGAATAATTTTTTGCATTATTAAAATAATAAGATAAACCTTTTCTTATGGAAATAAAATATAAATAATTCTTTGTAAATATTAAATGGATTTGCTGGATATTCAATAATATTTAATTCAGAATTGATACTATAAAAATCAGTGATGCACACTTTTTTAAAATATTCTATAAATTTTTCTTTGTTTACTGATATAAGGTTCTTTTGTTATTATCCAAAGATTTTTTATAATT
>CAYUUC010000112.1:0-10952 GCA_964447635.1 uncultured Spirochaetia bacterium | reverse complement strand
GATGATAAATGCTCTTTTACATCATTAACCAATAAGGCAGCATAATTAGGAATAACTTTGTTTTTATTTGCTTCATCTTTATCAATGATTATAGGAAATATGTTATAATAATGAATATTCCAATTACCTATATTTCTTAATAGATTCATCATTATCCCTCTTTTATGATAATCATGAACAATTATCGGTAGTTTGACTAAAATTGAGAAGAAAAAAAGAAACCTCCTATAGATAAATATATGATTTGTGTTTTTCAAAATTTAATCGATAATATTTTATTTTTTAGTCATCTTTCTATAATTTATTAGAAATATCATTAACCATATAGATAAAGGGGACTAATATTATGAGTAAAAAGCCATGTTCTAATTTTAATGAATCCGAGATAGAAACAGTATTATCAGATGATATTGATTGTAAAGGGAAGTTATCTTTTAATAGTAATGTACTAATCAAAGGACGATTCGAGGGAGAGATAGAAACCGAGGAAGGGCAATTATTCATTGGACCGGAATCTGAACTTGTATCAAACTCCCTTAAAGCTGGAATCATATCTAATAAAGGTAAGATTCTTGGTAATATAGAAGCTAAAGAAAGAGTGGAACAATACAAAGGTTCATTTATTGAAGGGGATATTGTAACACCTGATTTATATGTTGAATCAGGAAGTATCTTTAACGGTCATTGTACTATGATATCTAAAAAGAATGATTATTAAAATAAATTCTACTTTTGCATTTTTCTTAACCATCTTTTGTAAATCAACATCAAATGTGCCTTTTAATATAATATCAATTTATTTATCCTTCCTTTATATTATTACTCATTAAAAAATCATTAAAAAAATTTCATCATTTTCTACGAAAGTAGTAAATTTATTAATGGTAAATATTTACTTTTTAATATTCTACCTAAATTTAATTTAGAATTATTTAAATGGAGAATTATTTATGAGAAAATTAATATTCATTATTATAATCTTACTAGTTTCCTTATTGACCTTCACTTGTAAACCTGATTCAGATGGTGGTGATGGAGGAGATGATCCTATCCAGTATGAGTTAACCATCATTATTACTCCAGATGGAGCAGGAACAGTTGAAGAGACAGCAAGCAAGTCATATAGCAAAGGTCTCTATGACGAAGGTTCAGTCGTTAATCTAACCGCATCACCAAATGAAGGTTATGACTTCTTGAGTTGGAGCGGAACGGACGACGACTCCATTGTAGCTTACACTAATACAGTAACCATGGATAGTGATAAGACTGTAACAGCGACTTTCGAGGAGTTAACCTATGATGTAACCATAGACCCGACTCCAACAGGTGGTAGCATCACTCTTGACCCTGCTACCGGTCCATATACTCATGGAGCATCAGTAACCGTGACCGCAGTGCCTGATAGCGGTTATGAGTTTGTAGAGTGGAATGGAGACTTAAATGGCAGTACTAATCCTACTACCCTTATAATGGATGGCGATAAGACTATATCGGCAACCTTCCAACAATTGTCTTATTCAATAACCATAGACCCGACTCCGACAGGTGGTAGCATCACTCTTGACCCACCATCCGGACCTTATCCTTCAGGTTCAACAGTAACCGTGACCGCAGTGCCTGATACTGGATATGGTTTTGTTGAATGGGTTGGAGACCTTTCTGGTAGTAATAATCCAGCTACATTAACAATGGATAGTGACAAGACAATATCAGCAAGCTTCCAGCAATCAGCTTATTCAATAACCATAGACCCGACTCCAACAGGTGGTAGCATCGCCCTTGACCCTGCTACCGGTCCTTATGCTCCAGGTTCGATTGTTAATGTGACCGCAGTTCCTGATAGTGGCTATGAGTTTGTAGAATGGCAAGGTGACCTAATTGGTAGTACCAATCCTACATCATTGACCATGGATGGTAACAAGACAATATCAGCAAGCTTCCAGCAATCAGACTATACAATAACCATAGACCCAATGCCGACAAATGGTAGCATCACCCTCGACCCACCATCCGGACCTTATCCTTCAGGCTCATCTGTGACGGTAACAGCAGTTCCTGATACTGGATATAGCTTTGATGTTTGGTCAGGAGACTTAAGCGGTACGGATAATCCTGCTACACTAATAATGGATGGCGACAAAACAATCTCTGCTGACTTTACCACCAATCAATATTCATTAACGGTAGGTATCTCTAATGATAGTGTAGGAACAGGTAACACTAACCCTGTTCCTGGAACATATACCTATAACTATAATGATAGTGTTACTGTTGAAGCGATACCCGATAGTGGTATGTCATTTGTAGGATGGTATGATGCTCAAACAGGCGGTGATTTGGTAAGTTCAAATTCTACTTTCAATTTCAATATAACCAAAGATACTACATTATACGCAAACTTTACCAACGCAGCTACATATAGTCTGACTATAGATTATGCGGGTAACGGTAGTGGTAATGTCAGTCTAAATCCAGACCCACCTTATTATCAAGGTGATGATACAGTAGTGACATTATCTATTAATCCTGATATTAGCTCCATATTTACCGGATGGACTGATGATACAGGTTTAACCGAAATTATACCTAATGTTGAATACACTGTTGTAATGTCACAAAATAGAGCATATGAAGCCAACTTCCAGCTCAAGACATATACGGTAACAGCTACTACTAGCGGTAACGGTTCAGTCTCTGGTGGTGGAACGGTTAACCATGGCGATGATGTAACCTTGACAGCTAATCCTGGTGCTGATTCCGATTTCGTTAATTGGACAGGCTCCGATGTATCTTTAGGAACCATTAGTGGCAACCAGATAACATTCAACAATGTAGATCAAAACATAACCGATGTTGTAGCCAACTTCCAGCTCAAGACATACACCATAACGATAAACCCGACACCAAGTGGTGGAAGTATCATTCTTGACCCGTCAAGCGGACCTTATACACACGGTTCAACGGTAGAAGTAACGGCAAATCCGGATATTGGATATGATTTTGTTAGCTGGGGTGGAGACCTTAGTGGTAGCACCAATCCTGAGACATTAACCATGGATGGTAACAAAACCATAACGGCTACCTTCCAGCTTAAGAGCTACACCGTAACGATAGACCCAAGCCCAAGCAATGGAAGCATCATTCTTGACCCGTCAAGCGGACCTTATACACACGGTTCAACAGTAGAAGTAACGGCAAATCCGGACACTGGATATGATTTTGTTAGCTGGGGTGGAGACCTTAGTGGTAGCACCAATCCTGAGACTCTAAACATGGACGGAAACAAGACCATCACTGCTACCTTTAATATACAGACTTTCACTGTATCAGCAACTACTACAGGTAATGGAACGGTTTCCGGTGGTGGAACGGTTAACTATGGTGATAATGTAACCTTAACGGCTAATCCTGCTGTAGATTCAGATTTCGTTAACTGGACAGGTGCTGATGTATCATTAGGGACAATCGTCGGCAACCAGATAACCTTTAACAATGTAACACAGGACATAACCGATGTTGTAGCCAACTTCCAGCTCAAGACATACACCGTAACGATAGACCCAAGCCCAAGCAATGGAAGCATCATTCTTGACCCGTCAAGCGGACCTTATACACACGGTTCAACAGTAGAAGTAACAGCAAATCCGGACACTGGATACTCATTTAATAGTTGGGGTGGAGACCTTAGTGGTAGCACCAATCCTGAAACTCTAACCATGGACGGAAACAAGACTATCACTGCCACATTCCAAGCAGAAACTGGAACAGGAACACAATTACTATTGGATACATGGGAAGATGGTGACCTGGGTGGTGGATCTGAGGAATGGTTCTGGTTCTATGCTACTCCTGGAACAACATATCGATTACATAACCATGATGATTATTATACACATCCTGATAATCCGGGCTCTACCAACTTTGATAGTGAACTCGGAGCTTATGAAAAGGATATGGTTACCTCTTATACCTACACAGTTCCCAACGGAGGAACAGGACAACAGGATATTTATACCTCATTTGACTATATAGAGTTTGACTCTTCAGAAAACATAGTTCAGGTTAAAGCAACCAAATATGGTGGTGGTACAGGCTCTGGTACATATTGGCTCAAGGTAACCGAAGTTATCCCAACATATACAATATCTGTGAATATAGATGGTAACGGCTCAGTTGTTAAGCGTGTCGGTGGTTCAGTAGACAATGGACCATATCCGCAAGGCACTGTTGTGGAAGTGGAAGCAGTTCCTAATGGTAGTGACTCATTCATCCAATGGACTGGAGACTTAACTGGAAGCACTAATCCAGAATACATAACCATGGACAGCAATAAGAGCATTACAGCTGAGTTTACCGGTTCTACACCAAGTAAAGAATGGCTGATTATGGTTTACCTGGATGGAGCGAACAATCTGGAAGGTGCTGGTGTTGAAGACCTTCAGGAGATGGAGGCCGGTTACTATAATCTATCATCTGCTCAAAGGGATGAAATAAAGATACTTGTACTATTTGACAGAATTTCCGGATATGATACAACAGATGGAAACTGGACTGGAACAAGAATATACGAAGTACAACCGGATACCAATATGAGTTCAACTGCATCTACCTTACTTACCGGCTGGTGGGGAACAACCGACCAGGAACAGAATATGGGTGATCCCGCAACTCTAAGCAGTTTCATCAACTTTGCCCGTAACTATTATGGTGTTAGCTTCAACAAGGAAGCCCTTGTCCTATGGAACCATGGTGGTGGAGTAAGGTCTGAAAGAGGCTTTGAGCATATGGAAAAAGCGATATGCTGGGATGAAGATAATGGAGATGACGCTCTATACACTGATGAAGTCCAACAGGCAATCAATAGCCAATACAGCAGTAGTGATAAACTATCAGCTCTGGGTATGGATGCATGCCTCATGGGTATGGTAGAAGTGGCATACGAGTTTATAGACAATGTCGAATACATGGCATACTCCCCACAAAGCGAATGGGGCGATGGTTGGGACTATGAAGGCTTGATTGGTGGTATGACTCCGACCATGACAGCAGAAGACTTCGTAGAACATGAAGTATTAACATATAGAGCCCAATGTTTAACATATACCTATCTACCACAAACACAAACAGCAGTTGACCTATCCAATGTATCAGCATTGAAGACAGCTTTGGACAATCTCGCAGTAGCACTTGTTGCTGATAGTAGGACAACTTTCGAAACTCTCAGGGATAATACTCTAAACTATTATGATACTGATGATGAATCAATTAGTTATCCATTCTTTGACATTGGTCATCTTTGCGAGAACATAGCTTCCAGTTCGCTCAACTCAACCACCAAGAGTGCTGCAAGTAGTGTAATGACTGCTCTTAACAATGCAGTTGTATACGCTTGGGGACACAGTAACCTAACCGGTGGCGGATGGGATGGATCTAATCCGGATAGAGGTATCAATGTGTTTATATCTCGTGGAGATGTTCAATACAATGGATACTCACATTATGCTTATCAGTGGTGGTATACAGAGGTAGAGACTAGTGTATGGTGGCCTGGTGACCACTATTACGGATTAATAGACTTCTGCGACTCTGATGCTGATGGTACAGTGGAATACTGGCGAGAGATGTTTGAATACTGGTATGATAGTTCAAATAGTTATACACCGAGTACCTATTAATTAAGTTATGATATAGCTAAATCCTCATCTATGATAGCATGAGGATTTAGCATATAAATAATATACATCAACTTAGATTTTCTTAATAGTTTATCCCCCCAAATCTCCTTTTTTACAGATGATCATTATAAAAAATGGTTAAAAGGATAATAGTAAAAAAGGAAATAAATAAAATATGAAGTATTATGAAAATATTCTCAGTTTGATTGGTAAGACACCTTTAGTTAAGATTAGAAAGCTCAATCCTAATCCTAATGTATTAATGTTAGCGAAAGTTGAATATTTTAATCCAACACATTCTGTTAAAGATAGAATAGCTCTAAATATGATAGAGGAAGGGGAGAAGGAAGGAGAATTAACCAAAGATAAAATAGTTATAGAACCAACCAGCGGTAACACCGGGATTGGATTAGCCATGGTGTGTGCAATAAAAGAGTATAAATGTGAGATAGTAATGTCAGAATCTGTTTCCATAGAAAGGCGTAAGATATTAACTGCTTATGGTGCTAAGGTAACCTTAACTCCTGGTGAATTAGGAACTGATGGAGCGGAGGATTATGTAAATAATATCATGAAAGAATACCCGGAACATTATTTTAGACCAAACCAATATTCAAACAGTCATAATCCAGAAACCCATTATCGATATACAGCAGAAGAGATTATCGATGATACTGTAGGAAAAATCGATGTGTTTGTTGCTGGTATTGGAACATCAGGAACATTAATGGGTATGTCAAAAAGATTGAAAGAGCATAATCCTAATATAAAGATAGTAGGAGTAGAACCTACCGATAAGGATGTACAGGGGCTTAAAAGTCTTAAAACTTCTTATATACCAAAAATATACAATGAATCCAACATAGACGAAAAGATATATACAAATTCGGAGATTTCTGCAAATTATACCAGATTGCTAGCATTAAGAGAAGGTATTTTTTGTGGTATTAGTTCTGGTGCGGCTATCTTTGGTGCAATTGAAACAGCGAAGAAGATGGAAAATGGCATAATGGTAGTACTGCTTCCTGATGGAGGTGAGAAGTACATTAGCACCCATATTTATTATCCAGAAAAGTGTCTGGAATGCATAAAAAACCATAAGATACAGACTCTCTGGGATATAAATTATGTCAATTATATTCGAAAATGGTGGGATTTTTAGATAAACATTTTTAATGATTCCAACCAATAGAAGACAACCTTTTCTAAAAATGACAAAAACATTTCATGATTTTTTGTAAAAATGATTATTTATATTAGTATTGTATGAGAAACCGTAGTGAGTAAAAGTTTCTAATAAGTAGACATAATATATCAATCTGTGCAATAGTAAGAATAAGATATAATATTAGGAGTTTTTTATGGATAAACAAAAGAGTAGACAGGATTTAGAACTTAATAAAGTATTAGACTTAATGGATAAGTATGCAGCTAAGAACTATGCTCCATTACCAGTCAATATAATGGAAGCTGATGGATGCTGGGTATGGACCGACCATGAGAGAAGCGAAGATAATAAATATTTAGATTGTCTAGCGGCTTATGGCTCCTTGAACCAAGGGTACAACCATCCCAGAGTAATGAAAGCAGCATTGGACCAATTAAAAACTGGTGTTACTATTACATCTCGGGCTTTCTTAAATACACCTATGGCTGAGTTATCCAAGCTGTTATGTGAGGTTACCGGTCATGAAAAAACCATCCTTATGAATACCGGTGCTGAAGCTGTTGAAACAGCCATTAAACTGGCTAGAAGATGGGGTTACCAAAAGAAAAAAGTAAAAGAAGGACAAGCTAAAATAATCGTATGTGAAAGCAATTTCCATGGTAGAACAGTTACCATCGTGAGTTTCTCTTCAGAAAAGGATTATAAAGAAGGATTCGGTCCTTATACACCAGGTTTTGATATGATACCTTATGGAGATATCGAAGCTTTGAAAGAAGCGATTGATGAGAATACCGTAGCATTCCTATTAGAACCAGGACAGGGAGAAGCCGGTGTTATATTCCCTCCGGAAGGTTTCTTAAGAGAAGCTAAGAAAGTATGTGAAGAAAACAATGTCTTAATGATGACCGATGAAATACAGTCCGGATGGGGCAGAACGGGTAAGTTATTCTTCTGTGATTGGGAAGATGTAAAACCTGATGTGATGATTTTAGCTAAGGCTCTTGGTGGAGGATTCCCTATTAGCGCTGTATGTACACATGATGAGGTTATGGATGTGTTGAAACCAGGAGACCATGGAAGCACATTCGGCGGAAATCCTTTCTGCTCTGCTATTGCTATAGAAGCGGTTAAAGTGGTAATAGAAGAAAACCTTCCCGAAAACTCCAGAAAATTAGGTGAATACTTGCTGGAAGAGCTTAGGGATATAGATTCACCTCATATTAAAGAGATAAGGGGAAAGGGACTATGGATTGGTATAGAGCTAGAAGAGAGTGCAGGTGGTGCTAGGAGATTCTGCGAGGCTCTTCAAGATAGAAAAATCCTATGTAAAGAGACCCATAAGCATGTTATCAGAATAGCTCCTCCATTAGTTATCACAAAAGATATTATTGATTGGATGATTCCTAAATTTAGAGAAGTGTTAATGATGGATTAATCCATATAGATTTTACAACTCTTGTTAAGTAGGTTTTTTTCAATATCATGAAAGATAAAAAAGACCGACATCGAATATCATATAAAGAATCGCTGGAATATGTTAAACAATTGACAGAAGAGAATATTTCAGATATTGATTACCGAAAAGGGATTATTCACATAAAAAAAGATGATGAGATAATTAAATTCAAACCTCCTCTATGTTTCCCGGATATTAATATCATTCGGGAATCTTTTTACAAATACCAAAACCAGTTATCCCAAACCCCCCAGCCTTACCTAATCATTCTAATGAGAGCAGGAAATGCGAGTCTGGGTTTTTTTAAAAATGGGAAAAACATATATCACAAGGTAATAAGGAAATACATGGTTCGTAAGAAACAAGGGAAGGCTCAAATCACCCATCTACATAAGAAAGGCAAATCAAAACTCGGCTCAAGGATAAGACTTGCTCAATCCAAAAAGTATTTCCAGGAGATAAACGATAAAATTAAAGAATGGAATATGATTGAAGATGTGTCTTTCATATTCTATTACTGTCCGGTTAGATTGTGGAGTATGTTATTCAAGAGTAAAGGGAAATCTGCTTTTGATAAGAGTGACACAAGACTGGTTAAACTCCCTCTTGATATAAGGACACCTAATATAAAAGAGCTCAAAAGGTCTAACTATTATATAAAATCTGGTTTTTTAGAAATTAGATGATGATTCATCTAGGAGAAGATGTTTTAATCCTTATATGAGAATAAATTTAGAACTCTTTTAATGTAGAAATTATCTTTAGTATTTCTTGGTTAAGATCGAAATTGTTATAGAATGATTTGTATTCAACTATACCAGCAGTAATAAAAGTGTCATTCTCAAATCTCAGAACTTCAGCTATTACCCCAACTTTTATATCCTTAAAGACGCCTGTACCTTCTGCTAGAACCCCTTCATAATCTTTATTATAGATAATCTCCCTACCGATAAAGGTTAACTTATCAAAACCAAATTCATTCTTGATTGAATCCAGAGCAAGTACATAATCATCATATTTAGATAATTTAATCATGATAATCGCAAAAATATCATCTTTGGTTAGGATATATTTTTTATCTTCGAAGTGTACTGACCAACCAGCTTCCAGTTTCAATTGATAATGTCCGAGTTTATTTAAGCTAATATAACCGGCTTTTTTTGAATTAGGTTCGATGCTGTATAGGATATATTTAAATCCTTCAACCATATCCTGATAATATGAAACATTACAATAACCGAAAAAGACTATTAGCAGAGAATCCACATCAATGACAGATATGATACTCTGGATGTTATTTCGTGTTACTTCACATTGAGCTATAATTCCTCTGTAGTCACCGGTATCTATCTCGGTGGTATTGAGAATAGATGTGGGAGTATTAAATATCTCAGGGACATCATATAAAGCATCTATCAGGGTTTTCTGATTTGATTTATCAATGATGATATTGATCTTATCCTCATAGGATATGATATGCTGTTCATTGTTCTTTTCCCTGGCTTGCCAGCCTTCTGGTATTTTAACAGAGATTCTTCCCATATTACTCATAATGTAAATATTTTCATCAGGGTTTGATTCTGCTGATTGAGGGTATGTCTGATAAGTATGGGATATAATTATTAAAAAACATATGATTGAAATGTATATTATTTTTTTCATTATCCGGCTAATCCTCAAAGTTAAAAATTATAAATAACACTAAGATTATTTGAAGTAAATTTAAGAATTTGTTTTTAACGTATCAAGGATTTATTCATATTTTGTTTTAATTATGATATTAAGTGTGAATTTTTATTTAATGCGGGAAATTATATATTCACTAAGTTTTTTTCGTGTAGTAGATGACATATTCCTGAAAGACACTGCGACATCAGTTCCTCTTTTAGCGACGACCTTAGCAGAGGAGTTAGCTGATACTTTATTAAGAGTGAAAGTAACTTCGATTTTCAATCCTGCATATAATAAAGCATCATGGATGTTTGTACTCATAGTAGCAGCAATACCTCCCAAAGAAATATCTTTAATCTTGCCATAGTATTCTTTATCTAATCCAGGTATGGTTAGAGTGAATCTATTGGTTTGTGTATTATCTGGATTAATTCTCATATATTTTCTTTTTTCTTTTCTTCTGGTTTTTAAACTATCCAGTAGAGAAATTACTTTATTGATTTGTGAGTCGAAATCTTCTGTTTTGGATACGAATCCATGAACGCCAATTTCCATCATTTGTTTAGCGAAATCCATACCGGTTTTATATGTTAGGATTATGATTAATGTTTGGTTATGATGGGTTTTGATTTCTTTTATGGTTTGTATTCCGTCATATTCTTCGGATTCTATATCCAGAATAAGGACATCGATTTTTTTATTTTCCAATACATCAAATAGTTCTTGTTTATTATCAGCTTTATGTGGTTCTATACCTTCTCCGACAATCTTTACTGAATAATGTTCATTTATCTTCTGATTACCACAGGCTACCAATACGACCATTTGTGTTTCTCCTCTGCTTATATGAAAAATGGATATTCATTATCTAATATAATAACTTAAAAATGAAAAAGATACATATTTATATTCGATTTATTGAAATGATTAATTTAGGTTTGTTAATAAGAGTTATAAAAATGATGAATTACTTATTTTTATC
>CAYUUC010000111.1:0-10980 GCA_964447635.1 uncultured Spirochaetia bacterium | reverse complement strand
ATGAGGGAGGATTTAGGAGGGTCTCTTTTAAAACCAGAAATTTCACAGAAGGAAATTATTTCCAGGATTATAATAATATTTTAGTGAGGTAAAAATTAAATGAAAAAAATAATAAGTTTATTTATTATCGTATTGTTAATCTTTGGTTTTATAGCTTGTGGCGAAGAAGGAGAAGGTAATGGAGTTAAAGGTACAACTTTGTCAAGAATGCCTGCTTCCATGAAATCCTTTGGATATATAAATCCTAAGAATATGAAAAAATTAAATACTATAGAAGAAGAATGGGACAACCAAATACCTGCTCAATATGTAGATGTATTGAATATGATAGATGAGGTTTATTTTGCAACAGAAGCTATACAACAAGAATCTATAAGTGAAGGTATGGGTAATATTGGAAAAGCAGCAGAAACCATGGATATTATGCTTGTTCTAAAGGGTAAATATGATCAGGAGGAGATAGTCAATACTGTTGGTGAAGAAATGAATCTTAAAGAAGAAGTAAGTTATGATGATATCAAAGGCTATAGAAATCCTGACTCCACATTGTTATTTATCGATGATACAACAATGATATTATGTACGCCAGATTTTGCTCAAACAGCTGTAAACGCTTATGTTAAGGGTGAAAATACCGTTGATACTAGTGATGTTGCTTATAAAACTGCTACTAAGATGAAACCAAATGCTATGTGGTTTGTAACTAATCTTGATTTTATGGAGAAGATTGATTTAGGCGAATTAGGAGGAGCACTTCCTTTTATGAATTTAGAAGGTGAAACTGGATTTGGTATTACTACTCTAGGTTTATCCACCACCACTGATTCATTTACCATTGATGTATCTACTGAATTAGATGATGCTGATTTGTCTAAGAAATTGTCCGAAGGACTAAATGAAACCATAAAACAATTTGAGAATTTAGACCTATCACAAGCTTTCGGACTTCCTCCAGAGATGGCAGAAGATTTAAAAAATATTATGAAAACTACCAGACTTAAAGCTACCGATAAAAAAATCTCCACATCTATAACCATAAAAGATGAAACCATTAAATTATTAAATGAGATGTTCGGAGGACAAATGCCCGGTCAATTCTAATATTAGATTGAACTAATCGGAAATATTTAAATAAGGGTCTTTTTTCAATCATTCTTGATGAAAAAAGACCCTTTTCTATACCTTTTTAGAGGACATAAATGAAAATAAAGTATGAATTTATTATCAATAGATTAAATGATGCAAAATCCCTCTTGAATAGATTCCTTGATGATGATAAAAACATAATTATTGTGGAAAAAGCTATTAATACCATCTCTGCTTCTCTTATGAACAATAATAAAGTAATATCCTGCGGTAATGGGGGAAGTATGTGCGATGCTATGCATTTTGCTCAGGAACTCACCGGTAGATTTAATCGGGAAAGAAAACCATTATCAGCTATTGCTATTTCTGACCCATCACATATGTCTTGTACAGCTAATGATTATGGTTATGATAAAGTCTTCAGCAGGATGATAGAGGCTTTGGGGAATAAAGGAGACATCCTTCTTGCTATTAGTACCAGCGGGAACTCACCTAATGTGGTTCAATCAGTAAAAACAGCTAAAGAATTAGGTATGGATACTGTTGGTTTATTGGGTAAGGATGGAGGTAAGGTCAAAGACTATTGTGACATTCCTATTATAGTGCCATCGAATAATACCGCTCGTATACAAGAAATGCATATCAAGATTATTCATATTTTTATTGAAGCAGTTGAAAATGAAATTTTCTTTTCTTATTAATAATTATAATTTATTAAAAGTCTTATTCATTTCATAAATATTAGTTTTATAGAAGATAAAGTGTAAAAAATATGGAGTTGGATATGAAAGATAAGGTAAATCTGTTTAATGGATTATTGGAAGCAAGAGTTGGGGATATCACCAAAGAAAACACCGATGTTATAGTGAATGCAGCTAATTCTTCCCTTTTAGGTGGAGGTGGTGTTGACGGTGCTATACATAGAGAAGGTGGACCTGAAATACTAAAGGAATGTAAAAAAATAAGGGAAAATCAGCTACCTAATGGCTTAGAAACCGGGAATGCTGTTATCACTAATGCTAGCAGACTCTCTGCTAAGTATGTAATCCATACCGTTGGTCCTATATGGAAAGGGGGCAATAACAATGAAGAAGACCTTCTAGAGAAGTGTTACACAAATTCATTGAAATTAGCAGTAGAAAACAATTGTAAGACTATTTCTTTCCCTAGTATATCCACCGGTGCTTTTGGTTTCCCACGTAAAAAAGCTATGGAAGTAGCTTTAAAAGCTGTTCATGATTTTATCAGTAAGGATTCAAATGTGATAAAAAATATTAGATTAGTCTTTTTTAGTAAGGAAGATTTGGATTTATTCAAAAATGTTAGTGAAAAGTATATTTGAGTTTGTTAATCAATATATGACCTGAGTGTTAATAAAAATACTCTTAGCTGAAGTAAAAATGGTATGCCAGCCCCACTTTTGTCTTTAAAACCATCTTCTATTATAAATGTATCCGTACTCTCAAAGTCTAAAGGACTGCTCATTGAACCATCTGGGGCGTATTCTGCTATTATAGAGGCTTTATACTTTTCGCCTTCCTGAAAATCAATTCCATCCTTAAACTTATCAGCAAGGTAGCTGGTTACATCACCTTGGATTTCATAAGTTACACTTTCAGCATTGGTATTAGTTTGGTCTTCATTACCATTATTTTTGCTACAATTAATGTAATATTTTAAGGGTTCTTGCTGTGGTTTTTCCCAATAAAAATATACCCCTTTTCCTATTTTATACTTAGCGAAGAATCCTCTTATAGGTTCAGTATAGGATTCATATGTAATTGATTCAGAAGGGTCATCATCGGTTATTACGAAAGGTTGATTGGCAAAGGAATACATCATATTTTCGATATGTGAAGGTATTTCATCACCATCGAAGAATGTTATTATAAGTGAGAACCTATCTTCATAAGCATTATAACTGGGAGCAGAAGGGCTAAACTGTTCACCCTGAACTTGAGTCATCTCAAAGCCTATTCCACTCCCCCATGTTGGCTGATAGTATTGCTTGCCGTAATATGAACCAAATGGATTTAGTTTCATTGAGAAGGTTTCTTTTGATTTATCATAACTCATTTTCATTGGGCAGAAAGCGAAGTTAGCTGATATGGTCTTATCTATACCTAATACAATACATTGCGAGCCATTTGTTAAACCTACATAGGATTCAGTAATATGGTTATTAATGTTAGCTAAATTGAGATTCTGGTCGGAATGCCTATAATAGTCCACTTCATAAGAAGATTTAATCCTCATAAAGTTATTTTTTAGTATATTAAATGGTTTCTCTTTATCTGCTTTTAAAGCATAAATAAGCTCTAACGGAGCAACTTCTTTCCAGTTATTATCCACTTTTCTTATTAATCTGGTGGAAGATGGTTTGATGAAGTCCTGACGGAGTGTATCAGGATAATCTATATCTACATCTATGAACAGATAAGGCAGGTCTTCAATCATAGAAAATGTATATATTACTGAATTGGAATATTGGTTGGCTATTTGATTGAGTGTTTCGTCTTCCCTTAGTTCAATCGGGAACTTGCCTTTCATTTGTAAGGTTGCTACTCCATTAGAACCGTCATTAAGTATAGTTATATTATCTATCTCTGCTTGATAGATTTTATTGTCGTATTGGATTTTAGATAATAAACTCCCTTTTTCTAGTTGCTTTTTACCTTTATATATAAGTTCTGTTATTGTACTACTTTCTAAGTCTATCTTCATTTCCAGGTGCTTATTTTTTAATAGGCTTTTTGTTGCTATAATCTGTTTATCTGATGTTTTCTTTTTTGGATTTGTATATAAATAATAAATTTCATTATCATCGATGTTTCCAGATGGAGCATAAAACCTGATTTCTTTGAGACCTTCACTATCTTTTATATCGCAAATCATATATGCTTTACAATCAATCTGGTTTCCATTCTTGTCATATACATATAGTTCCTTGTCTTCTAAGTCATCAATGATTGCTCTTACCGTGAAGAATGTGTTGTTATTATTGCTATCATAAAAAGGATTTACAATCATAAATTTTTTTATATATGTATGATCTTTAAAGGTTGGGGTAGGTATATTAGATTTATTAAAGTATTTATGTTTAATATATTCATTGACCCCATGGAAAGCCTGATTAGCATAATCATTCATATCTTTTATGATTTTTTCAATCCTTAGTTCCCGACCTTTAGCCAGGAATGGAGCTGCGAGTCCGAAGTTAGTAGTGGATAAAAGTCTCATTCTTTCTTTGTATGAATTATCGAGCAGGGATTTTACATTAGAAGGGATATCGGTTAGGATATCTTCATTAAATATCTTCTCAATAAATCTATGGATACGCCTGTTCTTAACTACTTCGGTGAATGTGGATGAATTATACGCTTTTTCGGTCCATGATGAATAACCATTGAAGCACCCATCAGCGGTATCTTGACCGAAGTAGATTTCACCAACAGCTTTGTGTGTATCGATATAGTCTTTCAGATTGGTAAACTCAACATAATCAAGTTTGGATACATCATTTATCAATTGGTTCAAACCACCAGCATTTGGTAACCACTCAACCATAGGAGGAAGGTCCATCCCACTCCAGTACTCATTATCAGCATCGAAGTTAATAAAAATCAATACATCGTTATCAATATTCCCTCTGATCTGTTCCCTGTGTAGCATTTCTGCCCACTCGTTTAAATTTTCATTTTCGATTAAGTCTCCTATATTGTAAGTAGGTATAACCCTCATCTGTTCTCCTGTATTAGGATTCTTATATATAAGTGGATTATGAGCTTCTTCTAATGTCAGTTTCCTTGTGAACACTCTCATTGCATCAAAAGTAATAGCACTATAGTAGAGGCATATTGTATCCACACCAAGCTTTTTATAAAGGTTATAGTTACCCGGTGTTGCCATCATCTCCTGTGGTCTTACTATAGGACTATACTCACCAAACAAGTCCATCACTCCGCTATTCCATTCATTAGTTATGGCTTTTTCTATGGAATATCGGAATTCATCTTCAGTTAATGCTGATGCTAAAGCGTTATTGTAGCTCATAAGTATGATTTCGTCTTTTTCTTCGGCTACTCGTCTTTGTATGTCTTCTATGATGTCTGGAGCGTATTGAGGTAGAAATTCCTCGAGTGTGAATAGGTTTTCAATGTCCCATACAGCCTTAGCTTCAATGCCTTTCTCATTGAATGAATCGAAAGTATCAATAATATCCCTTATAATCCTAATATCCATACCGAAGCCGTCTTCCGTATTAGTATCGTCTCGGAAAGAATGGTAAAGGTTAGCGTGAAAGCCGAAAGCAATATATACTTTATGATTAGTATCTTTACCAATAAGGGATACTCGTGGTGTTATAAACTCAAATAATATATAAGCTATGAATAGTATAAGTAAAATTAATAAAATCTTTGATATGATATGACGTTTTTTCTTTTTGGTAGACATAAGAGAACCTCTTAAACGATTTTTTAACTTTACAGTAAAATAATAATAAATTTGGAATATCTCAATAAATATGTTTATTTGATATTTATTTTGTGAATAATCTCATTACGCTTCTTTCCCACCTGTATAAGTAGTTCCATTTTACGAAGAGTATAGTTAATCTTTCTTGCTTTGTAGACTGGGATTTTGTGTTTCTTGGCGAAGTCTTTATTAGTAAATTGATCTATTGGTTTGTAATTCAATATATCAATAAAATCATGTTTATCGTTGAATTTAAAAGACTTTTTCACCTCTGTCAATTCCCTATCCACAATGCTAACACCTTTTCTACGCCAACTCCCTTTACCATCATCACATCTAATTTCGTCTAAATCGATTATCAAAACCTCTAATGTGAAGTTCTTATGGTTTATCAGGTCAGGTATTCGAATTAATTCATCGAATAAGTCCAATATCCGACCGGTTTTTGGAGATTTTCTTCGGCTTAAGACCTCACCAGTTCTCTTATCCACCTTGAGTATGTATTTCTTTTCTGGTATGGGATAAACTAGGTGCAGTTTATGGCTTTTGAGTAGCTTTCTAAGCTTTACCTTAATAGAATAGAAATTGGATGTTTGTATCTCTATTAGTTGATCACCCCTGAGTATATCAATATAGTATCCATCAATCTTTTGTTCAGTCATATCCCCTTCTAAGGAATACCACATCTTTAATGATTGGTGTAAGGAACTCTCATTCAGTGTTCCAATTATCTTTTTCTTCTTTTGTTTCAACTGGCCAACCTGCCTATCATATTATCCTATTCTTATATAGGAAGTATAATTAATATTAAGACTAATAGTAAATTTTGATTATATACTTGGTTATAATAAACACGATTATTATATTTACGATTATGATTATATTAAGGTGATAAAAATGATAAATGAATCTGATAAAAAGCACAATCAGCGAGTTGAAGAAAGTCTAGGTTTTCTATTCTGGCAAACAAATAATATGTGGGAAAGGAAAATCAATTGTGAGTTGAAAAAAATAAATCTTACCCATGTCCAATTTGTTTTATTGGCTGGGGTTGAATGGTTTAACCATTCCGAGGATATTATAAACCAGGCAAAATTGTCTAGACATGTAAAAACTAACATAATGATGACATCTAAAGTCCTTAGAACATTAGAGAAAAAAGGTCTCATCACTCGAAAACCTGATAAAGTAGATACAAGGCAAAATCACTTGTTTATTACTGATAAGGGCAAAGAGAAGTTAAATAAAGGTTTTCCCATTGTCAGGAAAGCAACAGAGGATTTTTTCAGTCCGATAAAAGGTAAAAAAGGTGAATTACTTGATATATTGAACAGAACACTTAAAGGGAATACAAAGAAGGAGAAATCATTTGAGACAGAAGAATAAGGCAAGACTCACCGAAGGTTCTATCATACCGCAACTAATTAAACTTACTCTACCAATGATTATAGGTATTGTAGGTATCGTGGGATTCAATCTGGCTGATACTTATTTCATTGGTCAGCTGGGGAAAGACCAGCTTGCTGCTCTTGGTTTTACTTTCCCAATCGTCCTGGTAATTAGCAGTATTGCTTTGGGATTGGGAACTGGAGCGGGTGCAGTTATATCAAGAGCTATCGGAAGAGGAGACCACCATGAGGTGCAGAAACTAACCAATGATAGTCTTATATTGTCTATATCAATTGTAGCAATTATGGTGGTTATTGGTTTATTAACCATAGAGGAAGTTTTTAAACTGGTTGGAGCCGGTAAAGATACCTTACCTTATATCAAGGAATATATGTCTATTTGGTATCCTGGAATGATATTCGTAGTAGTACCAATGGTGGGTAATAACGCAATCCGAGCTACAGGTGATACATTGAGTCCGAGTATAATAATGGTAGTTGCTGTTATAATGAATATCACTTTAGACCCTATGCTGATATGGGGTATAGGACCTTTCCCAGAGCTTGGTATTAAAGGTGCTGCTTTATCCACGGTAATATCAAGAGCTACGACATTCACTTTATCCTTATTGATATTGGCATTCCAGAAGAAGATGATTGACTTTAAGCTATTAAACATCAAAAACATGTTATTACATTGGAAACAGGTAATCTATATTGCTATTCCAGCAGCAGCTACCCGTATTATCATTCCTATTGGGACAGGTATTATAACAAGAATGGTTTCTGAATACAGTAAAGAAGCTGTAGCAGGTTTTGGAGTATCTGCTAAGATTGATAGATTTGCATTAACCTTTGTTCTGGCTCTCTCTACTGTAATTGCACCGTATGTTGGACAGAATTGGGGGGCGGATAAGAAAGAGAGAGTCATATTAGGTCTTAAATACTCTAAGATTTTTTCCTTAATTTATGGTGCTGTAATTATGGTTCTATTCTGGGTTCTTGCTTATCCTATAGCTTCGATTTTCAATGATGACCCCAAAGTGGTGGAAGTAATTGTATTATATCTTAGAACTGTTCCGGTAGCATACGCTTTCCACGGTATATTGTTATTAGCTACTCAATCATTGAATGTATTAAATAGACCATTCTTAGCATCGTTTATGTCGATAATACAGATGTTCATCATATTCGTTCCGCTGTCTTTCCTCGGCTCATATTTATTTGGTATAAGGGGGATATTCGGAGCTTTTGCTCTATCTTACATCTTGGGTGGTATAATATCTCATCTTGTTTTAAATAGGATAATACATGAAAATAGGGCTAAGGGTATATAATGGTTTAGTAGAGATAGAAATAGGTAAACTCATCATCTGCTGGGTCTAATGTATCTTTTCCTGATGTTTGTTCGCACATTCCTTTATCATCATGTGTATAATAGTAGTTCATCAATATATTCATATCATAATTTGAAGCACTCGCAGAGGGTCCAATGATATCATCACCAGCTGTATGCATTACCGGCGGAGAGAAGCTGTATGAATAGAAATACATCCTAGGAGTTAGATTATGCTTAACTCCTTCCTGGTCTAAAGGGATAATTCCAGTATCAGCGAAATCGTACCATGACCGAATATAAACAGTATAATCTCTTATTGGTTCATTCTTATCACCACCTATACCGAATGGCAATCCTCCACTCAGTTTGGATGTATGATATTGTTCCAGGACAAAATCAAGATCGTTGAGATTATTTAATGGGTTGTTATAATAAGAAACGAATTCGGCTGTATAGATTGTACACTTCTCTCCTACAGTAATACCCCCAAGGTATCCTTTATCTCCACCGCTCCAATAAGGGTCGAGTAAAGCGACTCGATTAGGCATTATACTTTTACCTATTGTTCCGTTATCATAGCTATTCTTGATTAACCATGTAAACCTAGTTACCAGTTGATTACCAAGAGAATGACCGGCTATTCTGATACTCCCGCTGGTATTATCACTTAAAGCATCTATGTAAATATCCTGAAATAGTTCGGCAACGGAGACATCAGGCGAGTAAGTAGTGGAATAGCCTACTGAACCTGTAGATGGGTAATAGACTTTATATCTCATATCCGTATACCCATTCAGAGCCGAGTATATCTTAGCTTCTGCTTTTTCTGGTTCTACAGTCTCAGGAGGTTCATCTGCAAATTGGTTCCAGAAGAATATACCCGTATTCCAACCAGCATCTCTCCAAGCCTGACTTACATCCGTATGTATCACATTACCATCATAACCAAAGACAAAGCACTCTCTGCCATAGTCTCTATCCAACACACTGTCTTGTTGCCAGCCGTGTGTGTATATGATAGTAGGTTTTGATGGGTCATAAAACGGATTATCCCTTCCTGATACATATTTATATGCTTCATTACCATCACCGAACCAGTATAAGCCATAATCCAGGTCTTTGGTTTTAAAGTTGAGATTAAAGTCTGTATCCATGATGCAGTCTGTTTCACTTATTATCCCACTCGTTCCGGATTTAAGAGTAAGATTATAGTTATAATTAGGTTTTATTCCGGTATATTCAGATTGATGTTCTACTCCGGAGTAGGTAAATACATATTTAGGTTTTAATAGTAGTGTATCACTATCGATTAATTCAAACTCGCATTGAACAGCGTTTCCATTGTCAGAATTCTGTAAAGTAAAGTTAGAGGGATATATTGTTGTTATATCTACATCCTTATTGAAGTTTATTTCTATATATGTGCTGGATTCCACTTCGGTTTCATCCATAGTTGGTGTGTGAGAGACTACTTTAAGGTAATCTTCGGTTATGAAGTTAAAGTATAGGCTATTTAGTAATGTATTACCGGTTAGGTCTTCGATTGTATTGATTATATTAACATTATAAGTGGTTGAGTAATCGAGTTGCTGAGTAGGATTAAAAGTAATGGTTTTATCATTGTAAAGGATAGTACCGGTTATGATGTTACTGAACTCATCTTCTACATATACCGATGATGGATTGATTGTGGATTGGTCTATTTCTTCATTGAACTCGATTGTGATGGAAATGCCCCTTGAAACTTCACTTTCGCCATCAACTGGATTATAATTAGTTATCATAGGAGGATAGATATCAGGTTCTATGATGAATGTAAAGAAAAAATAGTCCTGTAGGGGGTTTCCTGATAGGTCTGTGATATCCGGTGTTAATATAACCATGTATTCAGTATCGTATATTAAATCTGACATAGGTTCTAATGTTACTGTTTTATCTGAATATGATATATTGCTATCTATAATATTGTCAAGGTTATCTTTAATATAGATTGATGAACTGCTTAGAGTTGTTTGGTCTATGTTTTCATTAAAGCTAACAGTAACGATTGTTGATGTTGGTAGATTATCCGCATTATCCTCTGGACTGTGTGAAACAATGAAAGGATTATATGTATCGGATTCTGTAGAAAAGCTAAATTCATAATCGTCAATAAGGTTATTACCATCGAGATCTTCTATCTCACTTGTTACTCTGACAATATAGGTATGATTGCATTTAAGGTCATTGATTGGTTTAAAGGTGATTATTTTGTTATCATAGTTGATGTTTCCCTTAACCTTACTGAAATCTAAATTAGATTTAATCATAAAAGTCGAATCATTGATGGTTTCAGGATTCATATCTCTATTAAATTCTATCGTGATATTAGTATCAATAGTGATATTTGTGGAATTATCCTCAGGATATGTAGATATAATCACTAATGTTCCATCGTCTCCTCCATCTCCATCATCGATGGGGTCATCATCTGTTGTAGGAAGACAATTCATCATTATTAAAGAAAATAATATTAAGGATATTATTAACAATTTTCCGATTTTTTCATACATTTTATATATACTCCGTTGTTTTATTCCTGAATAGTAGATTTATAAAGAATAATAATATATTATTAAAAAATTATGAAAATATACAAAAATTCCTACTGTGAAATTTTTGTTGATATAAGTCTGATCTTTTATTAAGAGA
>CAYUUC010000110.1:0-10992 GCA_964447635.1 uncultured Spirochaetia bacterium | reverse complement strand
TGGGTAAGATTAAGAATGACAATGAAGGATTGAATAAGATACTTGAGGTGATGATAGATGAGGAGTTAATCTTCCAGATATGCGAGGATAACGGTATCGAAATCAGTAATGAATATATAGAGGAAGTGATTGATAATATAAAGACCCAGCTGAAATCGGAAAACACAGAGCTGGTCAAGAAATATCTGAATGTACCTACTGATTTTATCTTAAAAAGAAGGATTAAGATTGATACTGGAATGTTGTCCATGATTAGAAAGTTGTATCGAGGGGAAGAGTTAACTTTCTATGTGAAGATGCCAACTGATTCAGATATTATTAAGTATTATGAGGATAATTCTCATTTATATAAATCCCAGGAAGAGAGACAGATTAAACATATATTAATCACATATACCGATGATGAAGAAGATAAGCAAAGAGCAGTAGAACTAATAAATAATATAAAAAACGCTATTAAAAGTGGTAGAGTTGATTTTGAAGAGATGGCTAGTAAATATTCTCAAGATTATACTACTAAAGATGAAGGTGGAAATCTGGGTTATTTTAGGAAGTACCAGCTAAAAGAATTTTCTACAGAATATGAAAAATATGCTTTTTCGCTTTCTGAGAATAATATAAGTCCGATAATTAATATATCTAATGCTTATGCTATTTTAATGGTCTCAGATATCAGACAGGCAGAAGAAATAAGTCTACCAGAAGTTTCAGATGATATTTATTTAACCTTGCTGGAGAAGAATTTCTATGATGCTTTCGGACCTTATTTTGATAAGTATAAAAAAGATTCTTATATTGAAATACAACTTTAAGTTTTCCTAAGGGACTAAATATCATATAAAACCTTCATATTTAGGATAATATTTTGTTTAAGATAACATTTTGTTTAATCCTTATCTTATTTATTATTGCTGGATGTACAGGCTTATCAGGTTCACCATCCTCTATGGTTTACCCTAGTTACCATAGCATGGTCAATAGATATAACTCAAGTATTATTGTTAGTGGGGGCTATAGCTTCGGAAAATACCTAAGCCGGGTAGAGATATATAATATCGGAACCAACCAATGGAATTTTATATCTGATTTATACCACAATAGAGCATTACATCAATCACTTTTATATGATGGAGAAATTGTTGTTACAGGGGGGAAAAATCGGGAAGGAGTATTAAGTAAATGTGAAACCACCCAATCCCTTTATCAATGGATAAATATAGCAGAATTGAATTACCCAAGATACTCACATAATATGTTTATTTTAAATGATGTGATATATGTTGCTGGTGGATATGATAAATATGACAATCCTTTGAAGATTACCGAAAGATATAATCCTTTTATAGAGGAATGGGAAGTAGTGGCTGATATGAATTATGCATCAGCAGAATCTAAAACTTTGTCCATTTCTGGGAAGAGATTCATATCTGCATTAAAGGATCAATATGGGATTGAATCTAATGAGATTGCCGTAGTCATTGGTGGTATCAGATTGGATGAATCAGGTAAAGTCATTTCATCAAACAAGGTTGAGTTTTATGAACCGGGATTAGATAAATGGATAGAGATTAAAAGCATGACCTATCCAAGATTATATCATAGTGTAAATTATATTAACGCAGAAATATATGTTGCTGGTGGTTTGGATAGCCCTTCTACTATTGAATCCTACAATCCAATAGAAGGTGAATGGATAAGAGTTACTGATTTTGTAAGACCTAGATACCATCATACATCCGAGGTATATCAGAATAGGATTTACTTTATAGGCGGAATAGAGAAGGGGGGTAAAGTTTTATCCTCAGTAGAATCATATAATATTGAGGTTGAGAGGATGTATGAGGAATATTCAATGTTAAATCCCAGGTATAAACATAATTCTGTTATTACCGATGATGGAATTTATGTTTTAGGTGGGATTGATGAATTTCCATTGAAAAGTATAGAATTCTTTGATTTTTCTTCTAAGACCTGGAGTTCTTCAAGCCAAGAGGATATTACCATAAATGATAATCTAAATTGATTAAAAGTTAACACAAGCTAATTAATTTTAGTATACTGAAAAACCAGGTTTGAGTATTTTTATATATATACCAATTATGAGAAAGCTAAAATATGAATAGATATAAAGACTTAACAAAAGCTATAATAATAGGATTCTTATCTCTACTTTTATTGACAGCTATAATAATGTTTGTTGTTACCTATTTCCCACAAAGTAATATAGATAGATTTGTGCATAAAAATGGATATAAAGGTAATAATGTTGAGGATGTTTTGTTAAACTCTTATCAAAATAGGGATTTAAAGAATACCTATTATCTTAAAGCAGGAAGCAGACATCCCAATATTAGAGAAACATATGCTGTGGAAGTGACATCCATAGAGATATACGAGAGAGACAGCTATGAATTCGATACCTTCTTGATACAATATCCTTATGATAATGTAGTATTCAAGAATGAAGAAACATGGACTACCACATATAACCGAAACCGGAAGATATGGGCTAATCCTCTACTAGATGATAACACCGATTTCTATATGACCCCATACCTTGCTGATAAAGTGAATGAGCTACAAAATAGCCTTGAAGCTCTTAGCAAGAGATTCATCATTAGAATAACCGATGCTTATGATTATAATTTTGAACATAAGAAAACATACTATCGGTCTTTACATTATACTGGTAGAGCAGCGGATATAACAATATATGATACATATCAAAGTAAGAATAGAATAGACCTTCTCCCATTGTTATATAGACTATGTGTGGATGTTGGATTTGACTTCGTCTTATACCATAAAGGCAGTCATATCCATGCTTCTGTCTCCCCCGAAGAGATTCCCATTATTTATGCTAAAATAATAAAGGATTCCGAAGACAGCCCGGTGAATAGAACACTTAGACTTGATTTAGAAAAAACAGGCAAGAAAGGCTGGTATCATAACTATTATGAACTTTCTACAGGTTTATATTATGTACTATTTTATACCGATAAATATGAATATGGGTTTAGGGATATAACATATATTGGTAGAAGTGATAAAACCGGTTATGAATATGATTATTATTCCTCTCCGATTATGATTAATGTGGAGAAAGCCGGTAACTTTAGATTTTTATTTAATCCTCATTTCTTAAGGTATAATATCGTGGGTGATGGTTCTTACAAAACGATAGTAGATAAATCATATAGAAGCATTTCAAAAATTGATGATGAGGATAGAGATTCTGCAAAATAAAGAGGCGACAATAAATCCTTTATTATCGCCCCCTGATTTATTAGCTAACAGTCAATAAGGAGAGATCAAAGATTTTTGTACGGTTAATTATCACATCATAATCTCTTCAATAGCTTTCCTTAAATTAATTTCTGGATACGGGTTTAATAAATAAATCCACCTGTCCTTTTTTATAAGTTTTGGTAATTTTCCTTCTAATCCGATTGATTTTGCTCTTAGCTTTCCTGGCTATCATTTTGTTGGGAGTAATACCTATATAATTACGGTCATTCTTTATAGCCACTGAACAAGTTAATCCGGTCTTACAGAATGGCTCAAGTATCACAGAACCATAATTAGTCGATGCTATAACAGCTCTTCTAATTAGTTCCTCCGGCTTTTCATCCTGGTAATAACCGTTGTCATGGTTATTCATTTGGATATTCCAGAGATTGCTTAAAGTTTCTAAATCTGATGTCTTCTTACTTTTCCCTTTTTTAAGTAAATCCTTATTAAATGTATAGCTTGTATCTTTAGCGAATAGAACAAGGTATTCACATTTGTTTATAAAGTTTTTCTCAGAAGATTTATTATGCATATTTGTCTTATTCCAGGTTATCAAATTTATAAAATGCATATTGAACTTTTTTAGTGTGATTATAATCTCTGCTAGGTTTTCATATGTAGTGGTTATATAAATAGAACCATCTTTCTTAAGAACTCTTAATGCTTTTTCAACCCATTGTTGTGTGAAATCAAGATAATCTATATTATTATAGTTGTATTGAATATCGTTATACATCGCTTTTAAAGGGTTATTGTAAATAAAATCCTCTTCTTCATAATAGAAATCCACTAGGGTTTTAGGTGGTTGGGCAAAAACCATATCAATAGATTCAGGTAACAACTCTGACATGATATCAATACAATTTCCGATTAAAATTTTGTTTAATTCTTTCATATCGAGAATTTAATCGGAGTTTTTCATTTTCTTATTAGAAAAATATTATAAAAAAACCAGCTGGTTAATAATCGAGTTTATTAAGGATTGTTCAAAATACTATATTATTAAATGATAATATCGAGTTAAGAAATGATTGTAGACTTTTTATTATTCTTATATATCCTATCCATAATAGGTTTATCATGTATTATTCTATGTATTATGATTTTCTTCTATTTGCTTATTATCATCTTGGTTAGTATCAATTTTTTTATTTGCTTTTTCTTCTAACATTTTTTTACCTTCACCTTTACTGTATTCATCTTCCGTGATAATGGTTTCTATATTCTCGATTCTTCTTCTTACATCACTATTTACTTGTTTTTCTAGTTCTTCAATTTTTTGCTCGAGTTGTAGTATTTTTTCGCTGGAGCCTAGTTTTGTATTATCATTTCGTGATTTATTCCCTATCGATACAATCATAACCGGAACAGCTCCGATTATAACCATCATGGTTAATACGAAGAAAAATAGCATAAAAGCATCAATTATCATAAATAATTCTCCATAACGCTATATTCTATATATTATAACACTTAATAAAATTTATTTTCTCAATAATCCTTAAATTTTTTTTTATCTACCCTATATATAAAAGTACTCAAAATAATAAGAATCTCAACAATATTTTATAATATTTATTAATACATGAAAATGACCAAAATTTTGAATAATTTTTAGTTAATGTCGGTAATGCATATTTAGAACCTTAAAAAAAACTTAATGAGGTATTTAAATATGGCAAAAACGTTAAATGTTGGAGATGTAAATATGGCAGATAAAAATGCGGATAAAGAAAAAGCACTTGATACTACGATAACCCAGATAGAGAAGCAATTTGGCAAAGGCTCTATCATGAAGTTAGGTGACCAACAAATTCAGAAAATACCATCCATACCAACAGGCTCTTTAGCACTGGATATAGCCTTAGGTATAGGCGGTATGCCCAGAGGAAGAGTATGCGAAGTTTACGGGAATGAGTCTTCCGGTAAAACAACACTTGCTTTACATATAGTTGCTCAAGCTCAGAAAGCAGGAGGTATCGCTGCTTTTATCGATGCGGAACATGCTATGGACCCTAATTATGCTAAGATGCTGGGTGTTGATATCGAGAACCTACTCATATCACAGCCAGACTCTGGAGAACAAGCCCTAGAGATAACGGAACAGTTGGTAAGAAGTGGAGCTGTTGACATAATCGTGATTGATAGTGTAGCAGCTTTGGTTCCTAAAGCTGAGATTGAAGGGGATATGGGTGATGCTCATATGGGTGTTCAGGCAAGACTAATGAGTCAGGCTTTAAGAAAGCTAACCGGTATAGTTTCCAAAACTAAGACTAATGTTCTTTTCATAAACCAGATCAGAAGCAAAATCGGTGTAATGTTTGGTAATCCTGAGACTACTACTGGAGGGAATGCTCTTAAGTTCTATAGCTCGGTAAGACTTAATATAAGAAAGTCTGAAACACTCAAGCGAGGTAAGGACGATGCTTATGGTATAAAAGTAAAGGTTAATGTGGTTAAGAACAAAGTGGCACCTCCTTTCAAGAAAGTAGAATTTGATATTCTATTTGACCATGGGATTAGTCATGAAGCCCAGATAATAGACTGTGGGGTTGAACAGGAAATCGTCCAGAAAGCTGGTACATGGTATTCTTACGGAGATGATAAACTGGGACAGGGTAAAGACAATTCTGTTCAGTTCCTATTAGAGCATCCTGATATCGCTAAAGAAATTGAAATAAAGATTCGGGAAAAGTTAAATCTAGATATGCCCGATTATTTGAATTCTGCTAAAAATGGAAAAGATGATTCTAAGGATGATTCTAAGAGTAGTAGCAAAAGCTCATCTTCAAAAAAGTCATCATCAAAGAGTAAAAAGTCATCATCAAAGAAAAGCAAAGATGGGGACGACTTGATTTAGTTCATAAGGTATTGGATAGAGATGGTCTTATAGTTTATATAAAACGCAATTATCTATTGAAACCGGTTACTTTTCTTGCTTTACGCAAGGTCTTTATAGCGATAGGTCGGGCTTTATCAGCACCCATTTTGAGTATCTTCTCTAGTTCATCGTTTTTGGGATTTAGCAATTCATTGTACCTTTCCCTTGGTTCAGCTAATTGTTGATTTATTACTTCAAAAAGTGCTTGTTTAGCCTCTCCATAGCCCATCCCTCCTTCTCTATATCTGTTGGCAAGTTGTTTCTGTTCATCTTTTGTAGCAAATAGTCTGTAGTAGTAGAACACATTGCAGTTTTCTGGGTCTTTAGGTTCTTCTACAGTTTTGCTATCGGTAACGATTTTCATGATTGTCTTTCTAAGTTTCTTTTCCGGTAGGAACAGCGGTATAACATTATTATATGATTTGCTCATTTTCTGTCCATCAATGCCTTTTATAGTCATAACGTCCTCTTTAATAATCGGTTTGGGAATGATGAAGACTTCACTGTTGAAAGCGTTGTTAAATTTAATGGCAATATCACGGGTAATCTCCACATGCTGCTTCTGGTCTTTGCCTACTGGTACATGAGTAGACTGATACAGTAGAATGTCTGCTGCCATTAGAACTGGATATTGGAATAAGCCATCGTTGACTTCTTTGTTCTTAGCTAAGGCATCCTTAAAAGCGTGAGCCCTTTGTAGAAGACCATAAGATGTTACACAACTCAATAACCATGTTAGTTCACATACCTCTGGTATGTCTGATTGGATGAAGAAGGTGTTCTTGCCCGGGTCTAATCCGAGAGCTAACCATGCCGCTGCGACTTGTCTGGTTATTTCCAGCATAGTCTTTTTATCGTTTATTGTTGTTAATGCGTGATAATTGGCAACGAAGTAAAATCCTTCATCATTTTTAGTCAGTTCTATTGCAGGTTTTATTGCTCCTAGTAGATTACCTATATGCAGGTCACCTGTTGGTTTAATTCCAGTTAGGGGTCTCATGTTGTTTATCCTCACTTCTTTTTTGTATTTGTATTAGATGATTTTTGATGATGAATATAATAATAAATTATAAATTTATGCCAAAAGAACCCATCAAAATCAGGGAATGAAGATAAGTTTCGTAGTATAAAGAACGGTCTATATCTATTATGCTAAATTCAAATCTAAGCTGGACAATGGTATAGAATTGCTCATTAAGCACGTATTTCCATCCTATGCCGATATTCAAAGTATAATCCGCTGTATTAAAGTTTTCCCTTAGTAAGCTCTCTTCTCCGGTAAAAAGAGGGTCATCGATGTTTATAACTTCAATATCGTCGGTAGATGGGGGGTCTTGCTGTTTTGTTTTGTTTTTTTCATGGTCTATTCCGTATTTCATCATTGTTCCGCTAAATTCTGCTCCGATAACGAAATTCATGGAAAAACCGGTCAGTATGAACAGATTATAATATGGTAGATTAATCCTTATATGGATAGGGAATTTGATAAGATGTAGAAGAATCTCAAAGTCTTCTTCCAATCCCTGATAAGTGGTTCGACGATTAAGAAATCTTTGTTCATAATTCATTCCTATATCAATTAAAACATATGGTGAATTAGTCGCTGTTATGGTTATTCCGAAAGGAAAATACATATAATTAGGATATAGGGTATAGTTGGAATTTTCATATAAAATCTTGGAGTCTGTTATCAATAAATTATACCCAAAGTTCCCCTCTAATGTATAATTAAGCTGAGCATATGACTTATTGCTTATGGTAAGATTTACTAATATAATGATTAGTGAAATTAGTATTAGTTTTATTATAAATCCTTTTTTCATTTTTTTATATCCATTGAAATGTTTATTATAATATATCTACAATAATTTTATAACACAAAAATCGATGGAATTTGATAAAAAATCGATTTTTCCGATAAATATTCAACAAAAATCGAGTGTTTTTTTAGTAAAAAAATCTGGAAATGGTGACTAACTTTGCTAATAAGTAATAAAAAAATTAATAATATCGAGATTATTTTTAGTCTTTTTTAATAACCATACCTATAACCATTCAATTTGATAATAGTATAATTTATAGTAATATAAATTGATTATGATTAATGAAAAGTTTAGGATAGATAGGCTGTATTAATAAATATAGATTTTTATAAATAACATTTAAGGAGAAACTTAATGCCCGAAGAAGTAATCAAAGTATTTATAGAAGACGAAATGGAAAAATCATACCTGACATACGCCATGAGTGTCATTGTCAGTAGAGCTTTACCTGATGTAAGAGACGGACTTAAACCTGTTCACCGAAGAATACTATACTCCATGTATGAACAAAACCTAACACCAGAGCGACCTTCCTTAAAGTCTGCACGTGTGGTAGGTGATGTTTTGGGTAAATACCACCCTCATGGTGACCAATCGGTTTATGACGCTATGGTTAGGATGGCTCAGGATTTTTCAATGAGATACCAATTAGTTAATGGGCAAGGTAACTTCGGCTCTATAGATGGCGATTCTCCAGCCGCCATGAGGTATACCGAAGCTAAACTTAAGCCGCTGGGTCTGGAAATGCTTCGTGACATTAATAAGAATACGGTTGACTACCAACCAAATTTCGATGATACACTACAAGAGCCATCTGTTATGCCATCTGCTATCCCTAACCTTATGATAAATGGTACAACTGGTATTGCTGTTGGAATGGCGACTAACATGGCACCTCATAATCTAACCGAAGTTATAAATGGAATTATTGCTTATATTGAGAATCCCAAGATTGAAATAGACGAGTTAATCAAGCATATACCAGGACCGGATTTCCCAACAGCAGGGATAATCTATGGCAGGAAAGGTCTTCATGACGCTTATAAAACGGGTAAGGGAAGAGCAGTAGTCAGAGCAAAAATTGATACAGAAACTCTTAAAAATGGAAGGGAAGCGATTATTGTAAAAGAAATCCCTTATAGATTAAATAAATCCATCCTGGTGGAAAAGATAGCTGAACTGGTAAAGGATAAAAAGATAGAAGGTATCGCTGACCTTAGAGATGAATCCGATAGAAATGGTATAAGAATCGTTATCGAATTAAAGAAGAATGCTGTATTTAACATATTGCTTAACAATCTATACAAACACACCCATCTACAAAGCACTTTCAGCATAAATAATCTCGCATTAGTTAATGGAATGCCCAAAAGGCTTAATCTCAAACAATTAATTAAGTTCTTTGTTAGGCACAGAAAAGAAGTTATCATAAGAAGGTCAAAGTATGACCTGGATAAAGCGGAGAAACGTGCACATATCCTGGAAGGCTTGCTTATTGCTTTGGATAAGATAGACGAGGTTATAGCACTGATAAGAGCTTCAGACTCTCCTGATGAAGCTAAGAAAGGATTAGTCAATACTTTTGGACTAACTGATATTCAAGCATCCGAAATCCTACAGATGCGCTTATCCAAACTTACAGCTTTGGAAAGAGATACGATTAAAGAGGAATATAAAGAGTTAGTGAAAAAGATAAAAGGATTAAAGGAACTACTGGCAAGCGATGAAAAGCAATATCAATTAATGATAAAGGAATTAACACAGATAAAAGAAAAGTATGGTGATGAGAGAAGAACGGAAATCTTAGACTCTGAAGAAGAAGGATTCGATATAGAAGACTTAATCAAGAATGAAGAATGTATAATCACAATATCACATGGCGGATATATTAAACGGGTAAAAAAAGATACATATAATACACAAGCTAGAGGCGGGAAAGGTGTTACCTCAACCAATAAGAAGGTTGATGATTTCATAGAACAGCTATTTATCGCTAATACACATGACTATCTTATGTTCATAACCAACTTTGGTAGAGCATTTTACATTAAAGTCCATGAGATACCAGAAAGCTCAAGAACCGCCCGGGGAAAGAGTATTAAACTGATGCTAAGGTTAGAAGGTGAAGAGGAAATTCGGTCGTCATTGCCCTTAAAAGAGTTTTCTGATAATACCTTTATCGTGATGGTTACGAAAAAGGGGGTTATCAAAAGGTGTGTTACTAAGATTTTCCAGAATGCAAAATCTAGAGGAATAATCGGTGTGAACCTTGATGAAGGTGATAATGTGGTTTCTGCTCTTATAACCAATGGTAAAGAAGAATTGATGCTCTATACCAGAAATGGGAAAGCATTGAGATTCTTGGAAGATACGGTGAGGGTTGTCGGTAGAAGCGCCAGAGGTGTTCGAGGGATGAGATTGAAGGAAGGTGATTACATAATAGCTATATCCAAGATATATAACGACAGAACTATGCTTATATTAACTGATAAAGGTTATGGAAAGCGTACCGAGTACAACCATTTTAATCCTCATGGTAGAGCTACCGCAGGACAGATTTACATCAAATGTACACCAAAAACAGGGAAAGTTGCCACAGTTCTTCCTGTTAGCGAGAATGATGATATCATGATAATAACACAGGCTGGTATGGTAATAAAGGTTAATGCTAAACACATATCCAAGCAGGGTAGGACAGCTCGTGGAGTTAGGGTGATATCGGTTAAGAGTAAGGATAAAGTGGTTGATGGTGGAAGATTAGAAAAGGAAGAAAATACCCAACTAGAAGAGGAAATAAAATCCTAACCAGATATAGACCATATTAATCCCACCTTTACTGTATAAAGTTGAAATGTTTAAATTAAAATTACCCGGTCGTAAAGAAAGCTAAAAGAAGGAAGATATAGGTGAGTGATTACCTTCCCACTTTTAGCTAGGGAATATAATTAAAAGGAGAATTTTTAGTATGAAAACTGTTTATCTATAATGTATCAACAC
>CAYUUC010000109.1:0-11106 GCA_964447635.1 uncultured Spirochaetia bacterium | reverse complement strand
TTTTATAAACATATAGGATAAAAGCCTTATTATGGAGACTTGACATAACTTTTGCGATTTTTTTGTGATAGTACATAGCGAAAAACCGTATAAGTTTAAACTAAATCGCTTGATAATAAATCAATTTTTGAAAGCGAATTAGTATAGGTCAAATCCGATAGTAAAAAATGATAGCATTAATCTTCAGTAGTAGCGTTTACCAGACGATTAAGTATTTTTTGTAGTTTATTAAACTCCTTCTCCGCTTCTACAAAGTTACTCTCTCCCCTTAATTGTTGGAATGAGTTGAAAGCGTTCTGAGCATCCTGAACTAATTCTTCTATGGTTGGGGGGACTCCGTCATCCTCTGGTGTTGGTTCTTTTTCCCTTTCTGTTTTTGCTTCTTCTTCGGTTATACCTAATAGCTTATTTATCGCCATATCGAAGGTTTCAGCCCATACAACCTTAGACTGGTCTGCTACCACGACACGCTTAATCTCCGGAAGCTGGGCATCCTCAGCCTGAAGGAAGATAGGCTCTACATAGAGTAAGTATAATGTATTATCTACGAATAGCGGAATCGTGAGAAGGTTTCCTCTAATAACTTCTGAACCCCTCTGACCCCACAAGGTCATATTCCTTGACATTTCGGTATTCTGGTCTATCCTCGCTTCAATCTGCCTGGGACCTAGGACTTCGATCCCTTTAGGGAAGTTGTAGATGGTTAGCTTGCCATAGTTCTCTGGGTCACATCTACCTGCCATCCAAGCATTGATGACATTCTTGTTCTTAGGAGTAAACGGAAGTATAAGTGAAAACTCTATGTCTTCTTCACCAGGGAACTTCAACATAAGATAATATGGTTCAACATATTGGAAATTCTCTCGATATCTTTCCGTAGCAAATTGCCAGACATCTTCTCTCTGGTAGAATGTTTCTGCATCATCCATGTGATAGGTGCTGAATATATCCGCTTGTACCGTTAGATAGTCTATAGGATAGCGGATATGCTTATACATATAATCAGACATCTCCTCTATTGGTTGAAACAAGTCTGGGAATATGTTTCGATAAGTGTTGATTATGGGGTCTTCCTTGTTAATCACATAGAAGTTGACTGATCCATCATATGCATCCACAACCACTTTAACCGAATTTCTCATATAGTTTAAACCATTGTATTCATAAAGTTTGCCATAATAGGACTCTGAGTATGGATAGAATGCGGATGTTGTATAAGCATCGATTATGTACTTGATATGTCCATCATTGGTAACCACAGCATATGGGTCATCATCATACTTGAGGAATGGAGCTAATGCCTCTACCCTTTCTCTGATATGCCTCCTGAACATAATTTTAGAGTCTCTATTGAAGTAACCCGAGAATAGAAGCTTATATCCATCGAACCTCCAGGCATATATGAACCGTTTTATCCAGGTGTTGATGGTTATACCTCCTTCCCCATCGTAGGTACTGAATACATTCTTATCTCCAGCAGGATAATTAAATTCTTTCTGTGATGTATTTACGTAAACATGGTCTCTGGTTCTCTCTCCATAGTATATCTCGGGGTGTTTAATCTGCAGTGGGAATCTCTCTTTTGTTTGTGGGGGGATGTTTTTAATCAATAGATTAGGCTTTCCTTGTTTTAGGAAGTCATGAACGGGTATCAATGTAAGACCAAAACCATGGGTATACTTAAGATGCTTTGCTACCCATGTTTGGGATTGTTCAGCCAATTCGCTTTTCTCCAGCTCTCTAACAGATAACATAACTTGTGTGTAATCGTCTTCCAGATGATATCTATCTATGTCTACACCGAAGAACTCATAGTAGAGGCGGATTTCCTGTTGCTCTTTGAGGTTATCCAGTAATGCCCTGCTGTCCCACAGCCTTATGTTATCTAGGACTTTAGGATTTTGCTGGGTTACTGAAGGTTTAAGTTCACCTTCGACCATGAACTCTTTCTCCTGTATGTTCTCCTCATCTACTCTATAAGCTTCTTGAGTAAAATTGATATTATGTTCTAAATACTGTTTCTCAAGGGTGATCTCATTCGGTTTCACTATCAGCTCCATAACCAGCCATGGTATGACTAGATTGAATATGATAAGTAAGCCTATTATAATCACGGGTACAGTAATCGACTTTAGTTTTAACTTATGCCTATTGGTGTTTGGGATAGTTTCGAAGCTCATAATCCGGTCTCTTATCTTACCGATAAAGACACCTAATATCAGTATAAGAGATGTTATGAGTAGTATAATAGCGGATACATTAAATCCCAGTGTCCTAAAATGAACATCAACATAACCAGCCCCATTTACAGCTCCCCAATCAGAATACATCAATCGATAGTTATTGAGGAAATAGTTAAGAGCTATCACGATTAATAGTAAGGCTACAGACACAAATAAATGCTTGGTTATCCTCTTTAAATTTCCTCCTATCTCCGAAGACCTTTGTTGAAAAGGTACTTCTTCTCCTTCTTCATTCTCTAACTTAACCTGAGCAAACTTTTGCGGAACGAATGAGCTTATTATTAGTAGAGCCGTAGATATAATAAACAAGAAGGTCAGCCATGATAGGACATCCCCATAGATAGGGAGTGAGAATAAGTAAAAGTTTATTGATGTGTTGAAAATGGGGTCTACTGTCTCCACTGGTGTTTGGTTAAGGAATAACAAGGCTCTCTCCCATAAACCGGAGACCCATGATGCTAATATCACCGATGATACCAAAGATACAACGGTTACCGTCCTATTATATCCTCCATTAGAGTTTTTTGGTATCGATGTCTTGAGTATTACAATGAGAAAACTGAATGATATTACTCCTGCCCCTATGAATAAGATGATTTGTGTGGTTAGAGCGGTTAAGAAACGGTCTGAATAGTCTAAACTATCAAACCAGTGAAAGTCTGTGTATAATTGGAAAAACACATTTATTAGAATCAATAGAACAATATCGATGATGATTACTATCACCGAAGTTTTTAGCTTATTCTGATATTCTTCTTTATTCATTTTTTTCGCATTCTTAAATGTTAAAACCAAAGGGATGAAACCCAATGCCACAAATAATATACCTAATAATAGAAACATACAATTCTCCCCTCATTATATATTGGTGTATATTTATGGAATTGGATATTCAAGGGTGCAATCTTTCGGAAGTTAACGGAATTGATAGGTTATTTTAATATATTCAATACTAAATTTAATAAAAAGTGGAGCTTGGGTCAAAACCTTATGTTTTATTTGAGATAACTTTTATCTATTCCATTTTAGGCTTGCTATTCGGTCTTTTCTTTCTTATACCGAATGAGAAATGGATAACATCTTTCGGACATGCGTCCACGCAACTTCCGCACAGTATGCATTCCATATCCTCCATATTACCACGATTGACCATCTCTTCAACATCAAGGCTCATAGGGCAGGAATTGGTGCAGAGATGGCAGTGGATGCACTTCTCCTGTTCTGCTTTTAGCTGAAGGGAGTACCAGCCGATAATATCCCTTATCTTCCTACCGATAATCATAAACGGAGCTATCCAGCATGAATAATGACAAAAACCCCGCTTACCAACCAGCATAGCTAATAAGACTATGAGTATCAATACACCATAGTAAACGATATAGGCTCCTGGATTGGCAACCGATATGCCATAGGTGGTATGAAACAGCATATCTATGCGGGTAAAGCCACCGGATTGTATCGCAATGAATATGATTAAACCAATCCATGGTAACCATATCAGGTATTTAATCCAATCCCATTTCCCACCACTAGGTCGTTTGGTGACTATTCTTGCTAATATGTTCTGAATACCTCCCCCCGGACAAAGCCATCCACAGAAAGCCCTTCCTATAAACAAGCTGGATACGAACAAAGCTATAAAGATTATCATGCTTCCGGACAATAAGCCTTCAGCTGCTCCTTGAATAGGAAGATAAGGTGATAGATAGAACAATGTTATCGGGAAAAGCAGGAATGATATAGTAATTATGGTTATTCTTACTTTTTGTCTGGTAGCCAATTTTTTCATTTTGTCACTCCTATTTTATTTATTGATAAGTTAACTTTAATCAAATACTTTTTAAGATATTCATTACTTCATCACACCATCTAATCTGGGCTTCATTTATCCTGATACCGAATAGCACGGTCATAAGTATGTATATGTGGTTTTCGCTTAGGTGAAGGACTTTGCCTAGGTCCTCCTCAAAGTCCTTAAACAGCTTTATGTTTTCTTGATACTGCTTTTTCATCTGTTGGATGTGTTCTATATTATATTCATTGGGGATTAGGTTGCCGAAGTATAGTTTAAGTAGGATTTCATATCTATGGTTTTCTTCTTCGATGGGTTGTTTTAGCCATTCTCTGAGTTCTTTTTTACCTTTATCTAATAGGTAATATACTTTGCTATTAGGCTTCCCTTCATTGATGATGTCCTTTTTACTTATCCAATCGTCCTTTTCCATTTGTTTAAGAGTAGGGTAAATCTGACCATAGCTGAGGTTCCAGAAATGAGATATGCTTATCTTCAAACGTTCTTTGATTTCATAGCCCGACATCGGTTCATCACTGATTAGACCGAGGATAACATATTTAGTTTTATTGGTTTTGGGCATTTTAATCTCCTTCATATATCAACTTGATATATATCATAAAGATATATAAAACCTTATAGGAAATCAATAATTAAGAAAAAATAAATTCCTGATTATAAGCTAGTGGTATATTTTTGGTTATCCATATCAAGGCTGATAATTAATAGCGACTAAATCAAGATTTTTCATTTATTCGATAATCCTAAAATTTTTCTCTTCGGTGTCGATTGCTCTAAAAAGACGCATTATGAAACGGAGAGATAGAGTAATGATTGTAAGTAATGTATTAGATAAGTTAAACGAGCTAAAGGACAATCTGGTTATGGCTGAGATATCAGCTACAGAAAATAATGGTGGTGATTCTTCCCGAAAGAGTATTCAAAGCTATTTAAATCGGATAAGATTTGATTTTGTATATAATAGCCTCGCTCTAACTGGTTTCTCCATGAAAGAGTTAGAAGCATCAGTATTCATCAATAAGGGTCACTTATCGCAGGAACACACTCTCAATGAGTACCTCATCTTGAAAAACTATTATGATATTGTCGGTCATCTATTCAAAACCGATTTGAAGGATGTTAATCTTACCGAAGACTTGATAATAGAGCTACACCAGCAATTGACTAATGGTGTTAATGAGATTATCGACAGGGAGCATAACGAGACCATTCAGATTCAGCAAGGCATGTTTAAAGATGAAGCCAGCCAGAAATCAATTAACGAACTTATCGAATGGTTAAGTGAAAAGGAAGGCGAGATTGACCCTATCGAAGAGTTGATTGTTTTCTATGTTAAGTTTATACTAACGAAACCATTTGAGTTCGGTTCTGCTTTGATATCATATCTTATCCTAAATCTATTCCTGTTGAAAAGTGGGTTCATCCCCGTAATCATCAATAGAAACAGTTTTGATGAATACTATTCGTCTATGATGAATGCTAAGAGTGGGAAGTATTCACATATAAAGGATTTTATCATAAAAAAAATGATGGAGACTCTGCGTAAAGCTACAGACTTTATTATAGGAAAAGAGATACATAATAAAGATGAGCTTAAATCCCGTATTGACCAGTTTTACAATAAGGTCAGGTCTTATAATAAGCCGGTGTTCCATAGGGAAAGAACCGGTGATAATGAAAACTTCGATATAGAAGGAAGTTTGAAGGGTTTCCACTCCCTTTTAGACAGGCTCTGTAGTGAGTTATTCATTAATGGAGAACTTAAAGATTTCGATTGGCAGGTTAAATCGCCGGTCAGGATTGATAATTTCCCTATCGCCAATTCAGCTGTAATCGTGGAGAGGTTCCAGGATGAGGACTTAGACATATCCAATGCTTTGGTGGGACCAACATACCTCGACTTCATACATGAGGGTAGCGGGTTGTATATCAAGCTCATCCCGCATAAGCATTACATACCCAAGTCTATACTTGCTTTTTGCGTCTTAACCGGTTATGATAAGCTCTATCTGGTTGGTAGCACCTCCGTTTCACATATCGAATCTGGGGAAGACCGCTTGGTACCCAATGAGAAGAGTGTTGTCTTGTACGAAGCGGGGTCGCTTAGCTTTGAGGCTTGGTCTACCCAAAAAATAGAGGAGTTTTTTGCTAATAGTGTCGATACATTCCTTAAACTCATCGAAAAAGAGATTGAAGAACGTAAATCATCTTTCGATTTCCACTAAATCTAATCTTACATAGAATAGGAGGGGAAAAATGAATATGCGTAAGATAATGATATTCTCTATACTTATTGCTATAGGCATATTAGCTTTGTCATACTTAAGTCTATACGCTCAGACTGATGATGATGAGATTGGTGAGCTTATCGAAAAGCTAACCGAAGACCTGGATAGCCCATATGAACCTGTAAGGATAAAGGCAGTAAGGGAGTTATCCAAGATACTCGACCGAAGGGTAGCTAATCCGCTTATCTATGCTTTGAAGGATGAAAGCAAGTTTGTTAGGATGGAAGCATGTAAGGGATTAGGAGAGTTGAAGCATCCCCGAGCAGTTGAACCTATGGGTATCCTATTACTGAAGGAAGAGGAGACTTATGTCCGGAAGGAATGTGCCTGGGCTTTGGGTAATATGGGTTTTGTTGAAGCATTGCCCTACCTTTATAAACAGCTAGAAGTTGAAGAAAAGTTAATCGTTAGAAAAGCGATTGAACATGCTATTGACTTGCTGGAAGATTAGTCTGACTTAACACATCCGAACATATTTCACATTTGTCCTACCTATGATTATTATTAACCTAAACCCAGTTTAAGTTTAGGATGAATCTATGAGCGAAAAACAAATCCTTTTAGCCCATGGTAGCGGAGGAAGGCAAACCCATGAGCTAATCAACAGCATATTTAAGAAGCATTTCTCCAACGAATTCCTTAACCAAGGGGATGATTCGGCGAGAATACCCCTAGAAAGAGTATCCAATGCTCATAAGGGTTCTATCGCTTTCACCACAGACACTTTCACCGTGACTCCTATCTTCTTCCCCGGTGGTAACATCGGAGACCTTGCCATCAACGGAACAGTAAACGATTTGGCATCAGCTGGAGCTATCCCATTATACTTGAGTGCGGGATTCGTTATCGAGGAAGGTTTACCCCTATCAGAGCTTGAAGTCATCGTTAAGTCCATGGTTGAATATGCAAAACTTGCCGGAGTCAGCATAGTAACAGGCGACACCAAAGTTGTGAATCGTGGTCAATGCGATAAGATATTCATTAACACCTCGGGAGTAGGCTATGTTCCGGAGGGTGTGAACATATCAGGTCGGAATGCCCGGGTAGGGGATACTGTCATCATATCGGGAAGCATAGCAGACCATGGAGTAGCAGTACTGATGAAGCGTGAGGGCTTGGAGTTTGAGTCTAATGTGAAAAGCGACTCTTATCCTCTAAATAGTATAGTGAAGGCGGTATTAGATAAGTATCCGGAAGAGGTTAAGGTGTTGAGAGACCCTACCAGAGGTGGTCTCGCTACAACTCTGAATGAGATAGCCCGTCAGTCCAATGTAGGGATTAGGATTTACGAGGAGCAGATTCCGATTAAGGAGAGTGTTATCGCAGTATGCGAGATACTGGGTTTAGAACCGCTATACATAGCTAATGAAGGTAAGATGATTTTCATTTGCTCATCTGAAGTAGCAGACGATGTCGTCAATACTTTAAAGAACATTCCGGAAAGTAGCGATGGGTCAATCATCGGGGTAGTGACATCGGAGAACGCGGGTAGACTTACACTTAAGACCGCTGTCGGCGGGGAGCGTTATGTTGATATGCTTTACGGGGAGGCATTACCTAGGATTTGTTGAGTTATATTTAAGAGAGCTCGAAAATCTTTATAGTGCCGATATTATCATCTTTATAATAATCTACATCGAAAATGAGTATGATTTCGGTCTTCTTATCCTTGAAGATATTAATCTGATACTCCCCGGAGAGTTTTCTGGTGATATCCAGTCCTCTCCCTCTGTCCAGCAGTAATGAGGTGAAGTCTTCTCCTTTCTGAACGAGTTCCTGTATCTTCTGGTCCCGGGTTACCAGTTCACTAAGTGTGTTCAGAAAAGCACTCTTGGTGAGTTTTCCATTAAAGTCAATTATAGATACGCCAAACTTGGTCTCATTGCAAGCATAAGCCAGTTCGACATATTTCCCTTCCTCCAGTTCTATCTTTTCCCTTTTGAGTTTCTGTTCGGTAAAACCATGTGAATGATATAGAGCATTGACCAGCATCTCGTTAAGAACCAGCCTTATGTTATTCATATTGGGAAAGGAGAATCCCCATTCTTGAGCCTTTTTCAGTGTTTGGTCAATAGATTTATTAATTTCTGCTGTTTTGTTTATCTTTATGATCTCTTTGTGAATCATATTTGGTATATAGTTATCGAGACCGAAGATGCCTTTTTTGGTTATGAGTCTCTCGATAAGTAGTAAAAGTTCATCTCTTTTCATAGGTTTAACCAGCATATTCCCGACTTGTCTTTCCACTGCTGGTTTTATATATCTATCTACATCATGTTCAGTAGTCATGATATAAGGCAGGTCTGGTTTTTCTTTTTGTACATATTCTAATAAGTCGAATCCGCTTTTTGTTTCCATTTCGGTGTCTATCATGATGAGGTCGTAGCTATTCTTTTGTAGTTCTTCCATAGCTTCTTCGTATGTATTAACAATGGAATAGTCGTGGTTACCATATTCCAAAATTCTACGGGTAACCTCTGGATAAAAGTCGGTGCCGTCAGCGACTAAAATATTATAGCTTTCAGATTGAGACATTCTAACTCACCATTATAAAAATATATTGATGCACTCTATAATGATAATAATAAATATTTTCTCTGGTTAGAAATAAACTTAAAGGTTCTTCATAAGAAAATTGAATGCAGTGTTTAATTTTTTATACTTTTCAATATTTCCGGTGTCGACATTATCCGGATGATATATTTTGGAGAGGGTAGAATAAGTCTTTTTAACCTGTTCTTTAGATGCGTTGTGTTCCAGTCCTAAAGTCTTATAATATTGTAGGGTTTTGGAGTCTTTTTTGGAGAAAGTTCTATCCATAATTTCATCGAAATGACTCTCTTTTCTTCTTTTTTTGTGATATTTCTTGTTTGATAGGTAGAAGTGGTCAATTTTTTTCTTAACTTTGCTAATGAACAATAATTTCTCATCCTGGGATAGCTTTCTAAATCTGTTAATACCTGTTTTGGTGTATAAATTATATTTGATGTTGTCTTTGCTTTGGTTAATCTCGAACAGATAAGCATTAACAAGAGAAGGGAAGTAATTTATGGAATAAATCTTTTTTAGATGTTTGCTAATATTTTTTTCATATTCTCTTAGTTTATTTATTTCTTCTTGTATCTCCGGTTTTATGTATTTATCATAATATTCTTTCGCTTTTTCTTTTTCTTTAATAACGTAAATATTTTCAAGGCTTTCATAAAAATTCAAAAAAGAGTATGAATTTCGACTTTCATATAATTTTTTTATGGTTTGTCGACATCTTTGGAAGTAAAATTCCTGCTCTTCCTGAGTTAAGCGATTAAAAGCCTTAATCCCTTTTTGAGAATTAAGATTATAATATCGATGGTATTTAGAACTAACAAACCATTCGTTATTCTCACCATCTTTTACCCATTCGTATTCATCCTTATCAAAAAAAATCCTGGACACTACATCTACTTTTGAAGTAAAGAAACATTTCTTTCTATATGTTTCTTCAAACTTTCTTAATTCTTCTATTTCATAAATTACTCTTTCTGGTAAAGAATAGCGTCCTTTTCTTTTTTTGGTTCTTTTCATACAATTATCCTTACTTTATATTATAGTTTAGTAATATTAAAAAAATTTTATGAATTTGCTATTAAAATTATTTTTATATTTTATAAGGTAATTTATATGATACAGTCCTCCTTTTAATTATTATTCCCATAAAAATTCATTTAATTGTCATTCATATTGCTGAATATATACTTTTTTTTTACTTTATAGATGTTTGAAATTATACTTATTTTTTTTAATTGAGTCAATTTTTTCTATTTATCTTTTTTCTACTTTTTCTACTTTTTATAAAAAAATCTGGTTAGATATTATTAATATAAATTTGTATCAATTAAGTTTTTATGTCAGTTGATACTCATCTATACCCATCTAAACTTGTTTAGTAAATGAAAAAGGTTACTATTTTATAGAAAATTCTATATTCCATCTATGACCCTATAATTTATATTTCTCACGAATCTTTTTCGTTATTCCATTATAAAGTATTTTAGACCGCTTATACTTTAGTTTTAAATCCTCAAAATTATTAATATAGATTAAGTTTCCTATTTCTTCACTCATTTCTTTTGAAAAATCTGAGTGAATGTATCTCATTGAATAATCAAACCTATAAGGTCGCTCTAACATACCTATTAATTCTATTAGTGGCTTCAATGTCATGTTAATATAGTATCTCATAGCATCAATAGAATGACCGCGATTTATCTCCTTCTGAATAAATATTTGAAAAACGGGGAAGGTTGAGGTTATCTGATTGAAGCGATGTTTAATCTTCTCTTTCATCTGTGCATCTGTTATATGAGCTTCAATAAGCAGATGCTCTTTATCGAAGTATATATAAGGTTTTCCATGCCTTTCAACTTCTAGAAAACGATTAGTACTATTCTTCTTCATAACCACTATATCCAATATAAGATAAGGACTGGAATTTAATAGTCTATGAAATACTTGCGAGTGTCCATGCCATGTAGGTTCGGCAAGGCGATAGGATAAATCAATTTTACCCAAATCTTCAAGGAGTGATTTTATTGATTCTATGAATTCATCTACAAAATCATCCTCTACAATAAACAGTAAATCTATATCTGACCACTCATCCAATCGATTGTTTGCTATAGACCCGCCTTCCCACATGGAATATACTTTTGGGTCAGGATAGAATGTTTCCTTAAATGCCCGGATTATTTCTTTTCTAGAAAGATTTCTTATCATGGTTATT
>CAYUUC010000108.1:6301-11158 GCA_964447635.1 uncultured Spirochaetia bacterium | reverse complement strand
ATAAAATATATCAAATTTCATTAAATTCAATTTTTTTGTGAAGATTTGCTTTATTGTATTATCTTATTACAATTAATTATCTGGTTAGAAAAAAGAGGAGCGAATTAATATGGCTACGAATATAAGCACAGAAGTAAAAACAGAAGAAAATTCGATAGTATCCGTAAAGGTCACCGTACCGAAAGAGAAGGTTGAGGAGGAACTATCGACAACGATAAATGAATATACCAAGAAGGTGAATCTGCCTGGATTCAGGAAAGGGAAAGCTCCCAAGAACATGGTTTATAAGAAGTATAAAAGAGATATCGAAGTAGAAAGTATAGAAAAGATACTCAATGATTCTGTCAAAGAAATAATCCAGGAAGAAGACCTGAAGATTTATTCCAGACCGCAAATAACAGATATGGATAGTAAACTAAGCAAAGAGAAAGACTTTAACTTCGAATTTAGGGTGGAAGTACTACCCAGCGTAGAACTGCCGGAGTATAAAGGCGTCGAGTTCAAAAAGGTAACTTATACATACACAGATGAAGATGTAGAAGAGAGACTCAAAGAGATACAGCAAAACGAATCCATGGTCGTAGACAAGGAAGATGCACCCATCCAAGAAAAAGACCTGGTAAGCATCAGCTATGACTTCTTCCTGATAGGCAAGACCGACGAAGAACCGGAAAACCATACCAAACTAACCATAGGAGAAGAACCTCAAGAAGAATGGCTTAAACCCATACATCAGGACTTACCAGGCAAAAGCGCCGGCTACGAAGCGACCTATAATGTAGATATACCGAGGGACTATTCCAATGATAAACTCGCCGGTAAACCAGGCAAGGTCTATATAAAGGTGGATAAAGTGGAAGCTATGGATATACCCGAAATCGACGACGATTTAGCTAAAGACCTGGATTTCGATAATCTAGATGCATTGAAAGTTGATGTTAATAAGAATTTACAGGAAGACTGCAACAACCTTTCCAGGGATGCTAACGCACAAAACATACTGGATAAGATAATTCAGGAAGCTAAATTCGATATACCAGAATCACTAATTAATGATGAGACTAAACATCAGAAAGACTCATTCTTAAGAATGTTCGGAGGAGACCCCCAAGAAATTGAACAATATCTCAAACAAAGTGACACTAAAGGGCAATTCGAAAAAAGGTTCAGAGAGAACGCCCAGGATTTGATTAAAAGGGAGCTTGTTACGGATAGAATTATCAACCAGGAAGAACTAACAGCATCCGATGACGAGATTAATAAACAGATTGAACAATATGCCGAAAAGTATAATACCACCACGGAAAAGATAAAAGAGGAGTTTGAAAAAAACGACGTTATGTTTATGATTACAAGGGGAATAGAAATCGAAAAGCTCAACGACTTCCTCATTGAATGTGGTCAGCCCACTGAAGAAGAAGAAAAAACACTCGCTCAGCTAAAAGAAGAAAGACAACATCACCATGAGCATGACCATGACCACGAACATAAAGATGAAGAAGAAACAGCAGGAGAAGAATCCCCCGCAAAAGAAAAAGATGAAGAAGAAAAAAATTAAGACTTAATTAGAATGTAGGCTTATAAGGTTCGCCAAGATAGGTTGAACCTTCAAAGCTAACCTCACCATTGAATGAAACCCCGGTAAAGTCTGGAGGTATCTCACCGTTAAACTCGGTATTGTCGAAGATTGCCTTAGACTCGAATGATGCATCTTCAAACTTCACCTCGCCCATAAAGACTGAACCTACGAAAGAAGCAATGTCTTCAAAGACCACTTCACTAAAGTCTACACCCTTCTCAAAAACACATTTTTCGAATATCAGGATAGATTTGAATTGAATGTATTCTGACTTGGAACTGAATACAACTTCGCCTAGGAATCGAACCTTTCTAAACTTCAATGGTTTTTCAACAATGGTTTTGTCATTATACTTCTCGAAGAATTCCAAAAAGAAGATATCGTCTTTTACTATTAGGTCTTCGATGATACCCTCATTTTCATTCTTTAGTATATCATAGAATTCGTCAATGCTTAATCCTTCCTTAGCTTCTTCTGAAGAGGTTTCGGTTCTCCTTACGGTAGAATGTTTTCTCATATAAGATTTATTAAAGCTGTAACCCCGGATAAATGTAGCGGAGGCTAGGTTAACCTGCTTCTTGGTAAACATAGTATCATCGAAGAAAGCCTCTTCTTCAAATAAAGCCCCGTCTATTATAAGTAGAGAATTAAACTGGGATTTCCTAAAGCTTACCTTATCCATGAAATGAGAATTGGAGAAATCTACATCTTTATCGAATAAACATTCCTCCATGGTTATCCCTTTCTGGAATGTATAACCGTTTTTACCACCCGCTATGATGCTTCCTCTGAATATCACATTGTCAAAGCTTATCTTTGATTTAACCTGGTTGTTGCTCAGTTGGATTGATGTAAGGTCTATATCACCGTAAACTACGGCATTACTTGCTTCTAAGTCCTTACCCTGCTTAATCTTGTTCATAATCTCGATTGATGATAAGCTATCCACGATGTCATAGGCTATTTCCTTACCTTTGACTGTCGTATCCCAGAAGTCCACAATGCTTTCGAATTCTACCTGCTCGAAGTAGGCTTCCTTTTTAAACTCGGTAAAAAGTACGAAGACTTCATCCTTAAAAGTAGTATAGCTGAAGTTTGCATTGCCTTCTATTACACAATTCTCTAATGTAAAACTATTTTTCATTATGGTATACTCATCCTCGAAGATACCGGTTGTAGAAAGGTTGCCTTTAAATAAGCAATCACTAAATCTGATGGATGACTTTATTGTGGATACATATGTAGGCTCATTGTCTTCACCTTTTACCACTTCCGGTTTGACTGCGTCTATGAAGTATAAGTCTCCAACAATCACAGAATTCTTAATGTCTATCTTCTTGTTCCTCCCCAGGTCTTTGATTATCTCTGATGCTTCTATAGTGTTATTATACTGGGCAAATCCGGAGGATACCGTTAAAACTATTAATACAAGTATTATTATTGTCATTTTGATTGTTTTGTATGCTCTGTTCATAAAATGTACTCCTGTAGAGTTTATTTAAAAATAATAACACTTATTATGGAAAGATGGATTGTTTTTTTTCATTTATCTTATTCGAAATGACTACCGACGACGGAATTCAAATAATCATAAAATGTTAATGTATTTGGGATTCTACGTAGATTAATCCCTATGACGGAACATAAGTCCCCATGAGAAGTGTTTATCTATCATCGGGAGTGTCTGTTTGGCTACAACAAAAGTATCATACATATTCGTATGGGTTTAATCCTCCATTGGCTCTTCTTCTATGGTTATGTCAAGATTTTCATCTAGAGTAATGATGTATAGAGTCTGGTATTCGAAACGGTAATCGTCATTGATTTCGGTAAGATTAGCACAGTCCCAATCTACAATCTCACCGGTACCGTCTCTCTCGGCTACGTAGAACACCGTCCAATCGAATACACCGTATATGTCATGCGGTAATGCCACCTCCTGGGTGAGCTTTTCCCCTGCTTCCACTGATGATATGAGTATCTGGGCACCGCTGACGCCTTCATCAACAGTGTAATCACCTCCGGATTCGGTTACATAATCTAGGTTTTCGTTAAGTATGAAGGACGCCGAGTCTGTATAATTGTTAACCAGCCTAATTCTTGCTTTATAAGGGGTAAAGACACATCCTGCAAACATAATGAGTGCCATAATAATGATAAAAATCGATATTATATATTTACTATTCATAAATACTGCTCCTATCTTTGTTAATAAAACCGATACTTAAAATAATAATATAATTCTGTTTAGTTAAATTTCCAGATTATTCGGGCTTTTTTTTCGTCATCCTTTGAAGCAATACTCCACCTATAATGAATACCAAACCAATTATAGCCGATATGTGAATATCCTCACCCAGTATGAAATAAATCAAAACCAAGGATAGGAAAGGCGACAGGAAGATGAAGTTCCCCATCGTACCGCTGTTCTCGGCAAGACTTAACGCTTTTAACCATAGAACAAAGGTTATACCCATCTCGAATAAACCAATATAACCAGCCGATAATGCTCCTTCCCAACCAGTCAATACAAATTCACCCATGATTAAAGAGGTTATCGTGATGTATATGCTACCGAAGATGAACCCGGTAAACAGCTTCACCACAGGGTCCCGCTTATCCTTGACATTCATTAGCCAGTAGCTAGCCCATATTATCGAACTGGACACCGCCAGTAATACACCCTCTGTGCTGACCTCGCCGAAGGACGTGAAACTACCCTTCGTAGACAATATCACCACTCCAAGAAAGCTAATCAGAATGGCTACGATGGAAAGAAGTCTTAGCTTCTCGCCAAGTATAAACACTGATAGAATGGCAAGTACTATTGCCCATGTATAGTTCAAAGGTTGAGCAATCTGGGCAGGAAGTAAGTCGTAAGCACGGAATAGGATAAGGTAATAAAAGAATGGATTTAGAAAACCAAGAAGAGCTGACTTCAATATGTCCTTAAAACTTTGAGAAGTGAAAAGAGGTAACTTACCCTGAATCAGAATTATCACAAAAAGAAATACCATCGATATCAGTGTCGAGTAGAAAAGCATCTGAACCGCACTTAAGTAATCAAGGGCTATCTTGAACGATGTCGCAACTGTCGACCACAGCAGAACTGCGCTTATCACATACAGGTAGGACTTCTTATGGTCTGTCATATAGGTCTAACCTGTTCCGCCATCAGTACCATCCGTTCCGTTGTCTTCACCGTCTCCTTGGTTCGTTCCGCCGTCCTCTTCGCCGTTGTCTTCACCGTCTCCTTGGTTCGTTCCGTCGTCCTCTTC
>CAYUUC010000108.1:0-6201 GCA_964447635.1 uncultured Spirochaetia bacterium | reverse complement strand
CGTCCTCTTCGCCGTTGTCTTCACCGTCTCCTTGGTTCGTTCCGTCGTCCTCTTCGTTGTCGTCATCTTCTATACCGAGTAAGTTCCTTATGAAGTCGGCAGTGTCTTCATCCTTAGCGACATCCAGGGGTGTCATACCTTGGTCATCGGTGATTTGTGCATCAGCTCCATTATCGATTAGTAGCTGGATGATATCCATGTTTCCGAGGATGGAAGCGTAATGTAAGGCGGTGTATCCGTATTCGCTGTCCTGTATGTTGGTTTGTGCTCCTCTATTGATTAGTAGTTCAGCTATGTCTTTATGTCCGTTGGCAGAAGCGAGATGCAGGGGTGTTCTCCCTGCTTCATCTATGACATTCACTTCGGCACCAGCCTCAACCAATGCGAGGGCTATATCATATGAACCGTATCCAGATGCATAGTGTAGGGCAGTCCGTTCTTCGTTATCCTTTATCATTACATCGATACCGCTGTCGATGAGGGTCTTCACCGTATCCACCACTCCTTCCTGTACCGCTTCAATCAAGGTATCGGGTTCTTCGTCTTCGATGGTGTCGTCTCCATCTTCTGTTGTATCGGTTTCATCATCTGATATGGTATCCTCTTCGTCTTCGGTATCTTCATCTATTATTGTATCGACTTCGTCTGTTTCTTCCTCTTCATCGGTATCATCTTCCTGTTCTATTCTGGAATGTGTTTCTGGTGTAGGCTTATTCACGGAGATGTCTGATAAGTCTTTCCCTGTATCTTTAACCAGTAGCTTATCGTATATCTCATCATCATCGTATTCGATAAGCTTATCCGGAGTAAGACCTTCATTGTTGATTACCGATGGGTCAGCACCGAATCTTATTAGAGTATTGATAATTCTGTTATGGTTGTTTCTATAAGCGATATGTAAAGCAGTCCATCCTCTTTTGTTTTTCAGGTTCATATCAGCGAGGTTACCGGTAAGTACTATTACAGTGTCTTCATCACCTCTCTCAGTAGCGAGCATGAGAGGAGTATAACCGGTATTGGTTTTAGCATTGATGTTGGTATCGAGAGTGAGAAGGAATTCGGCTACCCTGAACCATGCGTTAGCCGATGCGTAGTGTAGCGGGGTGTAGCCGAAGTCGTCTTTCATATCATATGATGCTCCTGCATATACCAGGATTCTGGTTATCTCACGATGACCGAACAAAGCGGAGTAATGAACTGCTCCGGTGTTGTTGATGCTTCTGAAGTTAACATCGACATGTCCATCTACAAAAGTCCTCACTCTTTCTATGTTTCCGGATATGATGCCTTCTATAAGTAGTCTTTCGTTCTCCATGAATGAATCTGGTTTTTTATCGGAATAGATTCGTGTTACATCGACAATGTTGAGTATCTCCTTCATATCGTCGGAGATAGCCAAGTCCATGGGTAGCTTCCGGTCATTGTTCATAATGAATGGGCTTGCTCCGTTATCCAGCAGGTCGATGGCGATGAGCAGGAAGTCATAAGCGGCGGCGAAGTGTAGAGGGGTGAAACCGTAATATGTCTTTTCGTTTACCCATCTCGGTTCGTTATCGTCTTCGTCTCTATACAGCAGTAGCTTGACTGCATCGCTGTTCTGAGTTTTGACTGCGAGGTGTATGGGTAGTTCATTCCTTACAGAGGCAAGGTAACGCTTGGCTTTTCGATTGATGAAGGTCTGTGCGATTTTCAGATAATCCGAACTATCACCGGAGGAGACGGCATAGTGTAGAGGTGAGTAGCCTTTGGCGTCTCTGATGTTGAGGTCTGCTTCTGCTTCGATTAACACTCTTACTATATCCAGGTGACCGAAGCGAGCTGCGTAATGTAATGGAGCGTTACCCAGGCTGTCCTTGGTGTTTACATTCGCCCCTTCTTCTATCGCCCGGGTAGCCATATCCAGGTCGCCCTTTATGCTTGCTTCAATAAGGTTATCGTTGGTATCGCCGAAAAGGGTGGTTAAACTTGATACGAGAAGAGTTAGGAGAAAGATTAAAACGGTTTTTAAAAGTGGTTTCATAATCATAACCTTGCTAATATTGCTTATGGTAGCGTATCAATATGTTTTAACAAATTATATCATGTATAAATTCACATATCATTATCGGTACTCATATATATAAAATTAACACCATAACGAGATTTTAAAAAGTATTTAACTATTTTATTATGTTGTATTATTATGTTTTTAATAAGAAGATTGAACATTGTGGAGATAATAGATGAATAGAAAATTGATATTGATTATGCTTTTAGCTATGCTTATCCTTTTAGCGGGGTCATCCCTGGCTTATTCTCAATTCAGATTCGGAGTAAGTGGTGGACTTGGTGTGGCTCTGTTAAACGAAGCCACCGGGACAGGATTAACCCCTAATCTCCAGCTAAGTGCTCATTACAACATATACTGCTTTCATTATCTGGGCTTGGAGCTGGTCTCTCACATTCCTTTCGTAACCGACCATCTTTTACTAAGCTATGTTTACCATTTCAACTTCCTTTCTTACGCCTTGTATGGTTCTTTGGGTGGAGGTATAGGTCGAAGCACAGCGGGTCTGTACATCGTCAGTGAGTTGACTCTTGGCTGGGCTTATGTTTTATGCGGTGTTCATCATTTTAGCTTTAACACTTCGATTCAGTTCTCTCCGCCGGCTACAGGCAGGGGATTGGTTCTCGCTTTGAATCTAAGTTATATAATGGTTTTGTGATGGTCTTCAATCCGTGTTAAATAAGTGTATTAGCCGTTTAGCTTTTTAGAGATAATGTCTAGGTTCTTCTTCAGCTTGGTGTTCTGAGAGTCTATAGAGAGGGCTTCCTGGAACGATTGATATGCATCCTGTAGCTTTCCGGACTTATAATAGCATATACCTAGGTTATTGAGGAGTTTGACACTGTCCGGCTTAATACCTTTCAGGTACTTGATAATCTCGATTGCCTTATTGTATTCGTCGTTCTTGATATGTTGTATAGACTTATTATATAGAGCCTTAAACTTGAGAGTAGTGTTTTCTCCATCCAGCAGTTCATAATCATTTAACTGCTCGCTTTTGCTCCTGCTCTCAATCTTCAGCGACTTCTCCAGCGGGGTCTTCTCACTCATTCTAGAGATAAACTCCACATAAAGCACCGTCCTGTCATCATGTAGGGGTTTACCTTCCCCGAAGGCTTCCACTTCATCGATTAGCTTGTCCACAAATTCTTTTGGCGAGAGGTAGCTATATTTCTTGATAAAGTCAGCTAGATGCTTCTCGTAGAACTCACCTTTATTGTTTCGCGTTTCCACGATACCGTCTGTATAAAGCAGTATTCGATCGCCTTCCATAAGCTGGATGGACTCGGTATTGAACTGGACATCCTCGAATGCCCCGATGAACGAGCCATAAGAGTCCAGATTGATTAGCTCTTCGGTGGAGGGTCTATACAGTATAGGGGGATGATGACCGGCATTGGTGAACTTGAATATCCCCGTTTCCAGGTCAATCACACCATAATACGCAGTGAGATAGTAATCGAGGTCGCCTATAAGCTCATAAAGCTCCTTGTTTATCCTGTAGCATATATCTCCTGTGTTAGTGTAAGAATTGGAGTTATTATTAAACGATACCTTGACCATAGCGGTGATAAGAGCAGCGGGTACTCCATGCCCGGATACATCAGCGATAAGCAAACCGCATTGGTGATTACTCAGATTAATCACATCATACAAGTCACCGCCGATACTCTCCAGCGAAGTATAATCGGTAGCGTAGTGTAAACGTTTGGTGTGGGGCAGATTCTCGGCATGTGGTATGATGCCCTGCTGAACCCTCCTCGCCATCATGAGCTCTTCCAGCATCTTCCGGTTTGCCATCTGTAATTCACGATTAGCTTTGTTAAGCTGTTGGGTTCGCTTTACCACTTTAGCTTCCAGGTGTCTACTATAATCTTGTATGGTGTCTGCCATTTGATTGAAACTCTTACTTAGATTGCCAATCTCGTCTTTAGACTCCACTGGGGAGCGAAGTTCGAAGTTCTTGTTGGTGAAACCACTAACCGCATTGTTTAGAAGTATGATTTTTCCTAGTATGACCCGTCTTAAAACCAGATAAAGCACAATGATGCTGATTGCGGATAAGAGGAGGGTTTGTATAACCATATTGCTAATCATGGTCTTCAGGTAATCGTTGACATTCTGGTCGGTTAGATAAACTTCAGAATAGCCTATAATCTGACCTTCCTTTTCGATGGGCTCTTTTATACCCAAGTATATCTGGTTTAACTTGTTAACCATGGAGGTATTATCCGGCTTATAATTCTTTGTGTCAAGACCCATCTTTATCTTACCAGCATAAAATTCATCATTATAGTTTTTAACGATGATAGCTCCCACATCATCGGCTACCATTTCCAGTGAGATTGTTTCACTTACTTCTTCGTCGTTATAGTTCCACATTGGATATTCGAGGGATTTGCTAAGTCTTTTGGAAACCTTTTCTCCTTTTTCCTTTAACTCTTCGATGGCTTCTTGCCCTTCTGTAAGATAGATATAAAGTCCCAATCCACTCATGATTAAGACATTGATTAAAAGTAAAATAACCAAAAGTTTAAATGAGACGGAATTTAAAAATTTCATATTTATTAACCCTTATTCTACACTAGAAGCTTTAATATCGTGCTTCTTTAATATCTCGTTATATGTTCCATTATTCTTTATTATCTCTAAACCTCTGTTGAATCTATTCAAGATGTTTGAGGCATCGGTATATCTCTTTGATACGAGCAATCGCAGGTCGGTTTGTATAAGCTCTTTTTCCAGAGTATCGAATTTTTCTTCTTCATCCGGGAACTCTTTCTTGATAAGCTCCCAACCGTTAACCGTATTAAGGGGGACTAAATCCACCCTGCCTTCTACCAGCTTTCTTATAGCGGATATCTCTTTATCGCAATAATCCAGTGAATCTTCTAAACCAGCGTTGATAAGCATCTCGATATAGAAATAACCGCCTACCACCCCGATGGTGTAATCTTTTAACTCGCTGAGTTCCTCATAATTGAAGAAGCCTTCCGGTTTATCGTAGTAGTAGAAGCGGGTGTAGCCTTCCATTACCGGGTCAGAGAAGTTAAAATGTTTGCTACGCTCTTCATTTAAACTGTAAGGGAAAGCAGCAAAGGCTTCACCGCTTTTGACCAGCTCTTCGCATCTTTTCCATGGGTAAAAGTCTATTACTGATTCGAAGCGGATATTCTGGAAGGTTGTGGTTACGATTTCGGTAAAGAAGCCGTAAGCATCGAGATTTTCCGAGGTGTAGGGAGGCCATTCTCCGGTGGTAAGGATGACTTCGTTCCTTTTCGGTTCGGGATTCTTGGATACATCAACATCAAAACCCACCCGAACTTCATCCCTTTCATAATCGTTTCCACAATACAAAACTGCTATCATAGCAAAGATAAGGATAAACCAAAAAATCTTTTTATACATAATATTACCCTACTTAGTATGAGTTATATAAAATTCAACATATAATAAAATAAATAATAAAGCAAAAATAGAAAATATATTAATCTATTTAATTATGATTTATTATAAAAAGTGGCTAGTTTTTTTCTGAGGGTATATATCGGTTGATATATTTTTTGATTATTAATCTATTGGCGTATCGGAAATTTGGATTATCTCGGTTACCAGGATTCTTTTGCTCCATTCGCCCATCTGGTTCTCTTTAGTGGGGATTAATCCTTTAACCTTGGCGAATTTGCCGACATTGTCTTTTAGTTGAGTTCTGAAGTCGTCGCCGAAAACATAATAACTTACTCTAGATTTTGATTCCCAATTCACTACAATGGCTACCATTTTATCTTTACCCAGCTCGATTTTGCCCATTATGGTTTGTTCCTCAGCCATTGCCCAGTCAGGCTCTTCCATCTCGTTGGTTTCGTCCAGGTCGCCGTTTGTATTGTTGTTATCTGTGGTGTTATTTGTGTTATTTGTGTTATTTGTGTTATTTGTATTGTTTGTGGTGTTTTCTCCTGAGCTACAGAAGAACATAGATAGTGAGACTGATAAAATTACTACTAAGATTAGAATTATTTTTCTTTTCATGGTTTCTCTCCTTTTAAAATTGATTATTTTTATAGAATTAGATTATTAAATATAACACCAAATATAATACAAAAAAACGATAAGTTAAAAAACTGTTAACTTCTGACCAAGATTTAAGTGAAGTA
>CAYUUC010000107.1:0-11193 GCA_964447635.1 uncultured Spirochaetia bacterium | reverse complement strand
CTTATCATTTTTCTCTTTCTGAATCTCATTCTTTTTTATTAATATTTCTTCTTTCAATTTTCTACTCCTGATGAAACATATTAAAAATAGTCAGTTTTAATCTATAAATTATAATTATAAATAATATATATACTCGATTTACCCGCTAGAATATAATATCTTTTATTTAAGATAAGGATTTCATCTCTATTAAATTCTTTAAATATCCTTATAAATAATAAATTTATAAAGATATTATCAGATTTTTAGTAAGATATTTCAATTCCATAAAAAATTTATAGATATTTAAATAATAATAAAAAATCATTAAGTTGACAATAATTTTTTTATTATCGTATTCTTTTTCAGTTTATATCTATGGGGTTAATTTATCTGGAAAGAAAGATAAGGGAAATATATTTTTTTGTAAATTAAGTTGACGAATTCATATTTTTTATGTAATTTTAATAATAGAAATGGTTAATCTATTTTAATTTATTTTTTGAGGAGATTTATAACATGAGAACTAAAACAATAACCTTCATCTTAATCACATTAGCTTTAATATTTATATCTTTAGCTTCTTGTAAAGTAGGAATAGATTATAATTTAGAAATCAATATTTTACCATCATCTGCTGAGCAAGAAGGATGTGATATTATCCCGGACTCAGAAGGACCCTATATCGAAGGGACTGAAGTTACATTAACTATAGAAACATCAGGAGCATGGTTCTTTGAGGAATGGGATGGAACCGATTCAGAGGATGTCATTGGTTCAGGAACCGAAGGAGACCCATATAAAATCATTATGGATGGTGAAAAATCCCTTACTGCGGTTTTCAACACGAGTAATGAAGGATACCTTTCTATAGATCCGGATATGACCCATGGATATATAAGGATTGATTCTCATGCTGGTTCTGAAGCAACCCCTATCGAGGATACTTATCCTAATGGTACAACTTTAACCCTATATGCAACACCGGAAGCAGGTTATTACTTCACCGGATGGACTGGAGTAGCCGATGGAAGTTATGATAATCCAATAGATGTAGATATCTTCGGGGAAACATTGATTGGAGCAAACTTTGAACCATTAGATAATAGTACGGTCTTAGATGAATTTGAAGGAGATTTCTCTGAATATTGGCATCCATATCTACAAAATCATTCTATAAGCGCATGGCCCGAAGCAGAACCTGTAATTGATAATGAAGAATATGTTAATGGTGATAATTCAATGAAGCTCTTTGCTGTAGAGGACGCCCCTGTAACACATCAAAGAAGATGTTTCTTTAATGTTCATGTTGATGTTGCTCAGGATTCATATATCACATTCTGGTATAAGATTGATTCTTATCCTGATGGTGATGACGGAAATTATGACAAGCTTTTGGTTATGCAAGATGACGGTGGTGAAGATTATATGTGGATTGATGGAGAAGTGAACTGGACTAAACATACATTACAAGTGACAGCTGGTGTTCATGAGATATCTTTCGGATTCTATAACTTTAACCAGAATACATGGGGAAGGAATGCTGCCTGGATTGATGATGTTGTTTTTGGTCCTGATGTAACACCAATACTACCGGAACCTGAAGTCAAAGTGTTCTTAAATGATAACAATAATGATGATACTGTCGACCCTGAAAACCTATTTGAAGTAGAGATAGACCCGAATGATGCTATGCCTATTGATTTAGGAAGATTAGTTGCGGATGAGCCGGTTCAATTTACTTTCCAGAATAGAGGGTTAAAGACCCTGGAAATCACCGATATAACCATGGATACTTCTGGTTCTCCTGGAGTTAACTTGGATACAAGCGGTATTACATTCCCTATTACTGTTCCTCCTTATGAATATTCTTCATACATATATGAAACGGGTAAGTTTGAAGTAACTCTTCCTTCTACAACAGGAGCTGTATCATCAGGTCAAATTGAAATAACAAGTAATGATGGTGTGAACCCATCATTCACTTATAGCTTCTCTGGTACAGCTTTACAAACTGTCTTTAATGAGGACTTTGAAGGAGCATTAACACCTAATATATGGTCTGATGTTTTTGACCACCCGGTTTATTCAAACTATACCGGTGATACTCCACCTGTTATCTCTAATGAAGAAGCATATTCAGGCAGTGAATCGCTTAAGTTTGCCGGTGATGGCATAGATGTAAACCATATAATCAAAGCGTTTACTGTAGAGGTTAATTCGTCAACCGGTGCGGTTTTAAGTTTCTGGATAAACTCTAATATAATTCCTTATTTCGTTACCCAGCATGCTAATGGTTGGGATTATGTTTATACTTTTCCAGATGCATATTTCCTGATGTCGGATGATTTTGAGGATGATGGCGATGATAATGATGGAAAACCATTCTTAGGTCATGAAAAGTGGTCATTCAGACATCATACCAACGGGTGGCATCAAGCGATAATTGAATTAGACCAGGTTGGAACTCATGAGATTATATGGAAGTTCGGTCATGCAGGTAGTATTGATGATCCGGTTGATGAAAGAGTATATGTCTACCTTGATGATGTTATAATAGCTGGAGATGCATCTATGGTATCAATGGCTGGAGATTTGGATGTTAAATATGATGGAAACTCTATACCAGATGGTAATGATTATGATATAGGCAGTACTATAGTTGGAGACCCTATTACCATAGACATAGAGAATCTTAGTGATAAGGGTAATCTTACTATAACTAACATAAGTATGGATGGTAGCAACGATGCATCATATTTTGATATCATCTCGAATCCAACAGATGGAGGGGATGTTAATCTTTTACCCTTGGAAAAGGTTCAATTTATCTTATCAATACAAGATAATGCCACTCCAATTACTTCAGGAGTAATAACAATAGAAAGTACAGACCCTACAACACCCAGTAGGAATTTTACCATAACCGCTGATCCGATTAATGCTTTTTTTACAGAGAATTTTGAAGCATCGTCCGGGAGTTGTGATTGGACAAATTTAGCTTCTGGTAATACTTGGACCTATGATACATATACCAATATTAAAGAAGGTACCATAGTATATGATTTATCAGCTTGGTCTGGTTTTATTAATCCCAAATATGATACTACCTATCCATCCAGTGGAGAATGTTATGTTCAATTTGGTGTATTTGAAGAAACAGAGGGAGGTTTTTCTAATTCTGAACCAATAGATATAGGAGAGACTAGTGCCATTTCCATAGATGTGGATTTATCAGGTTATACATCAGCAACGATATATTTCGACGCCGCAGCGTATTTCTGGGAAAATGACCCGGTAGACCAGGCTAACAAATTTACATTTAGTCAAGATGGAACGGTAAAGAATACAATAATGCAAGAAGAAAACATCCAATATACTACTTATTCCGTTTCTCTTACAACCGGTTCAGTATCAACTTTAACCTGGACATTTGATAAAACAGATGCTGCTTATTCAGCAAGAGGCGATGCAACTTGGTTGGATAATATATTTATAATTGAGAATTAATTTTTAACTTCCATGTCTTGCTATCTTATTTAGATAACAAGACATGAAATCCTGTATTAAGGAGATTTGGGGATTAACTAGTGCCTTTTTATAGGCACTAGGTATTTTTTTTAATTATAAGAATTATACGAAATCTATTCATATAACTCTAATCATAAATTTCTCCATTTGAGATAGATATAAAGAAGAATTACTCTTCTTATATAAGAAGGAAGAGGGTGGATTCTTTGGTTAAAACTTCTCTTCCTTTTATTTATTAATATAATAAAATACACTGTCTATTTCAATAATATTATCAATAATCCACACTGTTTCAAAAGCATAAGATGTCACTAGTTTTAATCCTTCAAAGTCTATAAGCTCTGTATCATCATCCGGTGTATGATAAACATCATGTAAACCTGTATGGAGAAAACTTACTGGTATTCCCTTACTAAAGAAAGGATAATGGTCTGATGCAGCATAGGAAAGCTTATCAAACTTTATATCAAAGGGGTACTTCTCTTGAAGTTCTTTCAGAACAATCCTTACGGTTTTATCAGTGGTATCGAAAGAAGTTATAAAATCTTGTTCTTTCAACCAGCCTATCATATCAAGGTTAAGCATAAATACAGTATCTTCTAAAGGGAAAATTGGATTATTCACATAGTGAATTGAACCATGAAGACCAAGCTCTTCTCCTGAGAATCCGATAAATACAATATTTCTGTTAATTTCATTCTTGATGTATGAAAAAGCATCGGCAATCTCTAAAATCCCTATTGTACCGGAAGCGTTATCATCTGCTCCATTGTGAATCTCTCCTTCACCTGTTCTTGAACCATATTTACCATAACCGATATGGTCATAATGTGCACCGACTACTATATATTCATCTTTATGTTCGGGATGGTTTCCGGGGAAGTATCCGATAACGTTTTTCGTAGTGAATGTTTCATTTTTATAATCAAACTCGAACTCTTGGTAATATGAATCGTCGTTGGCTGGTAATAGTCCATATTCTTCAAATTCATTTTTGATAAATTCGCTGGCTTTGTAATGGTCTTCATCTCCTACATATCTTCCTTCAAGCTCATCCGAAGCAAAGTAGGTAAGCATTTCGGTTTGTTCATCTATAGTTATGGTTTCCTTAGCCATAGCAACGGTTGCAGGGATTGAGTGAATAGCATTTGTGATAATCTCCACTTCTCTGGGGTCTTCTGCTTGACCTGTTGTACAGGTTAGGAAAACAGATATCAGTATGAATATCATTATTAAGAATCTAAGTTCTATTTTCATTATTTTTTTTACTCCTTTAAAAATCATTATATAAATGTAATACATTAAATTAAAAAATAATATCATTTCTCAATATCCATAGATTCTATGAATAATTCATTACCCTGGACAATATTTAGTGTGTGTGAATTATCATTAGGACATATTAGATTTAAGAAGTCCATGGTAAAGGTTTCATTGCATATATCGCACTTTGCTTTTATTTCTATGAAGTTCATAAAGAGCTTTGCATTTTTAGCGGCGGGAAATTCTTCTTTGACTTGGTTAAACATAAATTCTAACGAATCTGGAACGACTGCTTGAAGTTTCCCTATTTTCAGATGTATTTCTTTCACTTTTTTTACATTATTTTCTACCGCATATTCCTGGACTGTACTTAATACATTTAGAGCTATGGAAAGTTCATGCATAATCTGAATCCTTTAATCTGATTAAAGTCTCAATCTGTTTTAGATATAAGGGTTTACTATACTCATTTCTTATTAAATTGTAGTTAACAAATCTCTAAAAAAACCCTGTAACTGCACTTATAAGAATCTGTTAAATTGAGACGATTACAAAACATACGAAAGGCTCTTCTGGTCAGCTAATCCACCGACTAAAGTCCTCAGTTGCGAGAGTCTTTGTTAAACCTTTCCTGAAAACACATTTTAAATTGCTGGATATCTTGAAATATACTACTTGATTAAAAATTAGTAAAATGAATAGGTATTGTCAAAGAAAGATTTTTAGAATACATTAACACTATATCACTACCTATTTTATATTATTTATCCATTTTAGGGGTATCCACATGAAAAACCTAATCCCGCAATTCATTCATGATAGTTACATAACAGGTGAAATGCATGGTGAATTCGAAGCTGTATCGATGTTCCTCGACATATCCGGCTTCACACCGATGACTGAGCGTCTCATGCGAGAAGGTAAAGAGGGAGCGGAAGTGCTTTCTGCTATCCTGAACGATATCTTCACTCCGGTGATACATGCTATTTATGATAGGGGCGGGTTTATCTCCACATTCGCAGGTGATGCCTTTACATCGGTTTTTCCAAATGTTGATAATCCAATGTCAGTGGTTTATGCCGCTAAGTTGATCAATAAGATTTTCCTTGATATTGGCACCCAGCGAACGAAATATGGAGACTTCGAACTGTCTGTCAAACTGGGATTGTCATCCGGTATAGTCAATTGGGGTATAATCGGTAGCGAGAAACATAAAACCTATTTCCTGCGAGGGGAAGCTATCGATGGATGTGCCTACTCAGAGCATCATTGCTCCAAGATGGATATCATATTGGATCATCTCATCCACCGAAGGATAGGTAATAAGGTTGAGACTCGATCAATTGATGATGGTTACTTCCTTCTTGAAGAGGTCAATGCGAAAGAGGGAATCATTGAACCTGCTTCTATTAGTCCGATGAAGGATGAAGTGCTTAGGTCTTTTATAACATATAAGGTGCTGGAAAGTTCACAGAAAGGCGAGTTCCGCAATCTCGTCAGTGTGTTTATCTCATTCAAAGAGCCTGACAGTTTCAATGACCTCGATCGACTTACAGGGACTGTTATTGAGGAAACGGATGGTTTGGACGGCTACTTCAACAAGATTGACTTTGGCGACAAGGGCGGGGTGATGTTAATCCTATTCGGTGCGCCTGTCTCACATGAAGATGACATCAAACGTGCGGTAGAACTCATCGACAACCTTAAGAAGGAGTTTGGGGAAAGCATCAGAGCTGGATTGACCTTCGGCATCGCTTATTCAGGAATAGTCGGGAGCAATATGCGATGTGAATACACCGCTTTGGGTGATGTCATCAACCAATCAGCCCGTTTTATGATGAAAGCAGAATGGGGTAGTGTGTGGGTCTCAGATATGATTTACAGCAAGACTCAGCGTCTTTACAACTACAATGACTTAGGTGAGAAGACTTTCAAGGGTAAATCCCAACCGATCCAGGTCTACGAGTTAATGGATAAGACGGAGTATGCTGAAACGACGCTGTTCGAGGGTGAGATGGTCGGTCGTGATGATGAGTTGGTTCGGTTGAAGGAATGGGCAAAACCGCTTGATGAAGGTAGGTTCGCAGGTATTAGCTACATCTATGGTGATGCTGGAATGGGAAAAAGCCGGCTCGCATTCGAATTGACCCATGACTTGAGAGACCATGCCGAGACATTCTTGATGCAGTGTGATAGCATCCTGAGGAAATCCATGAATCCAATCAACTACTTCATGAGGAACTACTTCAACCAGCTATCTGCTCATACAGATGAAGAACGCAAAGACAACTTTATGATGATCTATGATATGCTCCTAGCACGTCTTGAGATGCTGGATGATGAACGCAAAAATCTACTTATTCAAGAGCTAAGACGAACCAGGTCTTTCCTATCTGCTTTGGTGGGTATCTATTACGAGGGTTCACTGTATGAACAGCTGGAACCCAAGCTGAGATATGAGAATACTCTTTTCGCAATCAGGGACTTGTTCAGGGCATTGAGCCTTTTCCGCCCTTTGATAATACTTATCGAGGATATACAATGGTTGGATACCGATTCACACAAGGTTTTCCAAACGATGACCAGGTCGATAAATGATTATCCTATCATGATCCTCGCTACCAGTAGGTACAACGACGATGGGACTAAGCCAATCATCAATGTGGATAAGTCTGTGAAGACGAACGACATGCCGGTTGATAAGCTGACCGATGATTCGGTTAAGCACTTCATTAAGGTTCAGTTTGATGGGGAAGTTAGCAATGAGTTGGTCTCTTTCGTAAACTCCAAAGCGGAGAACAACCCTTTCTACATCGAGCAGATATGTCTTTACCTGAAGGAGAATAACCTCATCTTAGATCAGTACGGACAAAAGAGTATCACTGAAACTCAAATCGAAATGCCAACAGACATCAATGCAATAATCATATCGAGAGTCGATAGACTAACAATCGAGATCAAAGAAGTCATACAGCTTGCGTCGGTTCTGGGAAGAGAAGTTGAGGTTGAAATCCTCAAATCAATGATTGACCTTTACAAGTCGATACTGGAGGGTCGGGATGTATCTATCCTGTTCAAACAGGCAGAGGATGAACAAATATGGTCTGTCCTATCCGAGTTGTCATACCTCTTTAAGCATGCGATGCTAAGAGAGGCTGTATATGAGATGCAGCTTAGAGAGCGCCTCCGTAGACTTCATCGCCTCGCTGCTAAGTCTATGGTAGAACTATACAAGGATAAGGATGAGAAGCATATCGATATAGCTTATCAATACGAGAAAGCGGAGATTTTCGATAAAGCTAAATCTTACTATGAGAAGGCTGGTGATTACTTTAAGAAAGAGTATCTTAATGAAGAAGCTATCGAGGTTTATGATAAGCTTTTAGCATTAGGTATAAATAAGGCAAAGCGTTTGGACATCATAAAAAAGAAAGCGGATATCCTCGACCTGACGGGTAGATGGAATGAGGCTATATCCTTTCTGGAGGAAGGTATCATCTTAGCTAGAGATATGGGAAATAAAATAAAAGAAGGTGAATTAACATGCTCTCTTGGAAAGTTACTTATCAATGAAGGTAAGACAGAACGGGCAATGGGAATATTATCCGATATTATCGAGTTAGCAAGAGAAATGAATGATATGAAACTATATTCAAAAGCTATCGGGATTATGGGTATGGCTCATCATAAAATAAATGATTATGATAAAGCAATGGAATATTATACAGAAAGAAAAAAAATCAGCAAAGAAATTGGAGATGATGAAGGATACTCTGCGGTATTGGGAAACATAGGAGTCTTATTCTCCAATAAAGCAAATTTTGGTAAAGCTAAAGAATACTATGATGAATTTAAGAAAATGTGCCTTAAAAATAACGATAGACTCGGTTACTCAAAAGCCGTTTATAATATTGGTATTCTACACTGGAAAAAAGGTGAATATGAAGATGCTATAAATTGTTTTAACGAAATGAAAAAGATATCTTTGGAAATAGGCAATAAGGAAGGATATTCACAATCATTAGGACCCCTTGGAGTTATTAATAAAACCAGAGGCAAGTATAATATTGCAATGAATTATTATAAAGAGCAAAAAAATATTACTTTGGAAACCGGCAATAAAGAAGGATATATAACTGTTCTCGGGAATATGGGGATTCTTTATAAAACTTTAGGTGATTATACCAAAGCAGAAACCATTTATAAAGAAGCTCTACAATTGTCTAAAGAATATGGTTATAAGAGTGAATATAGCCGTCATACAGGAAATCTGGGGAATCTTTATACAGAAATGGGTGACTTTGATAAAGCTATTCCATGTTTAGAAGAAAAAAAGAAGATAGATCATGAGATTGGTTACAAAACGGGATATTCCGTAGCAGTTGGTAATATTGGTATAGTTCATCATGAGAAGAAGATATATGAAAAAGCTATGCGGTACTATGATGAAGCAATAGAAATAAATATCAAACAGGGAACTAAGATTTTTATATGTAATTTTAAATATCAGAAAACTAAACTTTTATTTGAAATGGGAAAGATAGAAAAAGCTAAGGCTGTTAATGATGATAATATTGAACTAGCTGTAGAACTAAAGATACCCGACCTAATCTTCGAGTGTTCTATTCTTAGAATAAAAATCGACTCAACTAAAAATAAATCTAATGCCATAAAAGAGTTGGAAGCAATACTTACAGAATATGAAGGAGATAAGGAAAAAGTCGCTAAGATACTTTACGAACTGTGGAAGCTGACCGGGGATATCTCGAATCGTAATAAGGCGAAGGAGATGTATCAAGCATTGTATGAGAAGACGCCTAAGTATGAATATAAGAAACGGATAGAGGAGATTGATGAATTGATGGATTAATATAGGATTGAATATATAACTTTCGAAGACATGTTATTCTTTATATGAGTCCAAATAATCATCGTCATTGGTTTTTACTGTTTTATCAATCTCTACATCATTAAATATCAATATATATTCTTGATATCCTTTTTCATTAGTAAAACGCTTGAAGTTAAGCATAGCTTTAAATGCTTGGTTTGATGTTTCAAAATATATTTCTTCGCTTTGCTTTACATAAGAGTCGGACTGGGCTTTTAGATTATAATCTTTGAAATTGATTATCTCAAAAATGTTTTTCCCAATCGGTTCACTAATATGAAATTTTTTATTAAAAGATTGGTTAACATCAGTAATATCGTATGAATAATCCAGTATGATTAGTGGATGTGGGAAGTTTTCCATTATATAATTCATCATTGATGATTGTTTCTGTATGATATTCTTCTTAATCTCATCGAAAGATAAAACCATATTAATCAATACTTTTATTTTACTGCCCAGATTACCCAACTCGTCTTCTTCCGGTAGATTAAGGTTAGATAAGCTGGATATGCTTTTCTTGGACAAATCTATGCTGTTAAGGATTTGCTGGTATTTCTTTATTCCTTTTCCTTCTATCACTATAAGCGATGATATCGATAGGAATAAACCAATAAATGCAACAATAGCAGTAATAATATTTATATTAATAAGCGAATCAATGATAGAGCCATCATCAATTTGGTTAATCAGACTGATATTATAAATAATTAACGAAATCCCGCCTATCAAACAAACCAAACCAAGAAAGATAATGGATAATCTAAATAAAACTTTCATCATAATTGAGTTTATTTACCCTCTTTAGTAAACTTTATGAAACGGTCTATGTCCTTTTTATAACCTACCACTATTAATCTATCGGTAAGGTTTACCTTATAATCCGGATTGATTATGTGTGTTACTTTTTCCGTCATTTTGTTCTCCCCTTGTTCTGAGACAATCGGTACTTTCTGTCTTATCCCTATTATATTTAATCCGAAGTTCTTTCTTATTCCTAATTCCAAGATGGTTTTATCGGCGAGAGCTTCAGTAGCGGGTAATTCTGCTATCATCTGGTCTTCGGATAACTCAAAATATTCATTTATATTACCGCCGGATAACTTACGGGCAAGTTTCTTAGCAGTTTGGACTTCCGGTAAGATTAGCTCCTCCACACCGATAAGCTCGAGTATTTCTGCGTGGGCTTCCGATGTAGCTCTTGCGATTATTCTGGGGACACCGATTTTCTTTAAAAGAAGGGTAGTGAAGATACTGCTCTGCTCATTCTCTCCAATTGCCACTACTACAAAATCCATATCATCAATGCCTAACTCCCTAAGGTTGTCTTCATTTGTGCTATTCATTATATATGCTTTGGTGATTTTATCTTTTATTTGGTTAACCAGGTCTTCAGATTTATCAATACCAAGGACATTAGTACCATATTTCATTAGTTCCAAGGCACAATTCCTTCCGAATCTCCCCAGTCCAATTACTGCTATATCCATAGTTTATTTTCCACCCCTGTTTCTATAGACCTATATTCA
>CAYUUC010000106.1:0-11219 GCA_964447635.1 uncultured Spirochaetia bacterium | reverse complement strand
GGGGTCTCTTAATAAAAGATCAGACTTATATCAACAAAAATTTCACAGTAGGAATAATTTTTGGTATTATGTCAAATGTTTTTGTTAGTATATAAAACCTTTCACTAATTCGATTACTGCTATAAGTTATTTGATAAGAGCTCAAAGACAGTTTATAAGTTATTTTTAGACTCTCAACAACAATTCTACTAAATACGATAATTTTTTGTCTTTTATAACAAAGTTTTTATTTTCTCATTGTTGATGGAGTATGTAAAGTCTTATGTCTAAAGAAATTAAGAATCGGATAATAGACTCAGCTATGGAACAATTTTTCACCTACGGCTTCCGGAGTACAACCATGGAGGATGTAGCTGTAAAGCTCGGTATGAGTAAGAGAACCATCTATAAGTATTTCCCCGGGAAGAAGATTCTCCTAAAGGAAGTGATAGATAAGAAGAAAGCAGAGATTGAAAACCAAATGGAAAAATTAGTTTCCGGTATAGATAAAGATGATACTGATATAATGAAGATGATAAAAAGCGTCATCGGTTATATGAAAGACCAGATTCAGAAGATAAAACCGCCTTTCATCCTTGACCTGGAAAGGATATTCCCGGAACTAATCAGTTATATAGAGGATTTTCGATTGAATCTGATAAAGGATTATTTCGGCAGGATTATTCATCAAGGTATGAGAATGGGGATTATTCGTGATGATATAAAGGACGGTGTGCTGGTGGATATATATTATAATATGATAAGGATACTTATCTCATCAGAGCTTATTAACTCTCACAATATGGATTCTATAGAACTGGTAGATACGATTGTGAAAATTTTTTTTGAAGGGGTATTGACAGAAGAAGGCAGGGCAAAGTACACCTAGAATAACAAGTCAAAATTTTGCAAAATATAACAGTGTATTATCTTATATTTTAGTAATTATGGATGTTAAGGAAAAGATTAGCGTATGACAAAAGAACAGCAGATACAGATAGTCCGGGAAGTGATTAAGACGGTGGATTTGTGGGAAGAGAATCACTTCAAAGATTACCGGCACCCTAACATTTTTAAGTATATTGTTAACGATTATAATTCAAAGAAGGCGGAACAATCCCTGGAGATTCAGTCTCATAAAAGTGCTTTGGAAGACATATATGAGATTATATCCCTGGGGAAGATTGACGATATGCCCTCCATTGATAGGATACTTGCCGTTATGAAGTGGTTATCTGACGAACTCGAGGAACATAAGTACGAAACCATACAAAAATTCTGGGAGAACCATACCAACGAAAATAAAGCGTATATCGATATTGTTAAAGTGAAGGATATCAAACTATTTAAGAACTTCTTCTCAATAAATGATGAAGTAAAAAAAGCCCGTCTTTATGAAGATGGAAGATATGTCTACGATTACACAAATGGTAATGAAGAAAAGACGGTGGATAACTTTGGTGATTATGATATGAACCCGTTTTTCGAGGAAAACATACAACCAGGCAAACACTATTATTTCCCTTCCAGCTACGAGAAAGGCGGTTATAATCTTAATCGGTTTAAAACCTTCTGGGAAATCTTCTTCCCTAACAATTTTCAGTGATTCTTTCTGTGTCTATACTATTGATAAACTCAACCGGTGTAAAAAATGATACATACCCAAGTTTCGATTACAATTCTGCTTAGCTTGATGATTATACTCGCCTCTGTGATAATGTTTATGTCTATGATAAGGTATATACGGGTGAATTACCTCCTTAAAAGCGGAGTGAGAGCAGTAGGGACTATTATAGATGAGATAAGGGCAGAGGGTGGCAACCGGTATAAATTGGTTTACAGCTATTTCCCGGTTGTTCGGTATTATACAGGAGAGGGTGAGATGTTCGTATCTAAATCCTTGATAAGTCGTCGTGGAGATAACAATGAGTCCCCCTGGGAGATAGGGGATGAGGTAGAGTTGCGTTATCATCCCGAAAATCCTAAACAGATTATAGTTCATGATTGCTATTATGGAAAAGCAGATAACCCGAAAAAAATGCTTATACCCTTTTCTATAGGTATATTAATGTTCTGTTCTGCACTTTCTGTCCTTATATTAAATTTTATTTGAGAAAAAATTCGTGACTTATTTTGGTTTGGTAAAAACATACTTCTTAATAATTTAGATAGGAATCTATTATCCAATTATTGATTTAATGAAGGTTTTTAATTAGTGTGGTTAGTGAAGACTAATAAATTATTTTTTCCTTATTTGAACATTAATAAAGAATTAATAATGTTCGATAACTTTACTATTTGTTGATGATAAAAATCTATTTGGTGTTATAATAAATAAGTAGCAGTATAGATAAAAAAAAAGGAAAAAATTTTGTATAAGTTATGAAGTATTAAGAAAATAATTCTGTAATCATATAGATAGGATAACCTGTTATAAATAGGTTCAATGGAAGGTCACAATGAAAAAAATAAGAGCAGAAAACATAATTAAGCAAATAAATGAAGGAAACCATGATATATATTATGAAGATACAGAAATAATAGGTGACCTGGTATTAACTGCGGTGAGTGAGAACAGGAACAAATATCAGGTCAATATTATGCCTTCCTTAATCTTTCTAAACTGCGTATTCAAGGGGAGAGTACTCGGCTTTTTCTATCTGAATAATATCGAAAACCAATCATACAACAATCCCGGTTATCATACGGTGTTCAGGAATGACGTTACCTTCATAGACTGTGAGTTTAAAAGAAGCGTTAACTTCAAAATGACCACTTTCTCAGGTAATGTGGACTTCAAAAACTCGGTGTTTAATGATGATGTCTTCTTCTCCGAAGCAGAATTCTATGGAAATACCCGATTCTATCGAACACAGTTTCTAAAGAGGTCCAAATTCTCTGACTCCATGTTCTCGGGGAAAGTCAACATGAACAAGGCTAAATTCTATGGCAGAACCATCTTTAAAGAATCACACTTCTCAAAAGCAGTATCATGCCAATATGCTCACTTCGAAAAAGATGCTTCTTTCTCTTATGCTATGTTTTTCGATGATGTAGACTTTAGCGATACTACCTTCTTGGGTTATAGTGCATTCGTTGGAACGGTGTTTGAGGGTAAAGAAGCGAAGTTCCTCGGCACGAGGTTCCTAGGAGAGTCCAATTTCGAACATGCCGCATTCAGACAAGTGAAAGCTATATTCGAATCCGCTCAATTCTCCAAATCATCTTTCTTCAGCAATGCATTATTTATGGGTAATACCTCCTTTAGGAAAGCCATCTTCGCTAATAAAGCTCATTTTGACGAAAGCTCGTTCAAGAATAAGGCTATCTTTGAAGGTGTTTTCTTCGATGATGAGGTGGACTTCTCGGGAACCACCCTAAAAGGAAAACCTTTCGACGCTACGAAAAACTATTCTGAAAAATAAAACCTATCCAACAATATATATATAAACAAAAAATATAATCTCATCTTTTAATTCTTATTGTATTATTAACCAAATCGTATTATCATTATAAGAAGTATTTTTTGGGAAGAACCTATAAAATTAGTTTGAGGTGTAATAATGAATATAAAGAAATATTGTTTGTTAATAATGATTTTTTTGATGGTATTGCCGGTAATGGGATTTGCTCAAACCAGCAGTGACCTTATCGATATGATGCCTGCCGGTACCGATGCCGCTATACATGTCAATATTGGGAATATTATCCGTTTACCTTATGTTGATGGTTTGATGCAGGAGTTTTCTTCTGAGGAAGAAGCATTAGAAATCTTTTCCGCTTTCGATGAAATATTAGTATGTACCGATGAGATAGGTGCTGATTTAATGAATACTAACGGATTTTCACCCTTTATATACCTTAAAGGGGATTACCAGCGGGGAGACATAAAGCAAAACTTCGATAATATGGGTGAAAACTATGAAGATATTATCATAGAAGGTATAGAAGGCATTCGTGTTAGTGATACAACCATATTGTTCTATTCAAACGATATCATGGCTTTTACCTTTATCGAAAACGAATACCGCCTTGCTGAAATCTTGAATAATCCAGGCGGAAACGATGCAATCGATAGTCAGTCTGCATTCTATAAAAAGGCTAACTCTATGAAATCCAATGTAATGTGGATGGTTGCAGATTTGGGCTTCCTTGGTGTTATTGATTTTGCGTCTTTAGGCATACCCATCACGGAGAATACCGCTCTTAATCTCGCTGACCTAAGTATATCGCTGGTAGATGAGAACTTCAATATCGCTTCAAACATAGAGGTAGCAGAGGAAGGCGTTTCATCAACCTTAGCTGAGTTCATGAAAGCTTCCATACAAATGTTAGCACCTACTATAACCAATAGCTTACCCGCAGAGATGTCTCATCTGAAAGGCTATATCACCAATGCGATAAACAGCATCTCCATGACAGGATTAAATGATATCATCTCTCTTACTCTTTCTGTGGAAATGGTTTTGGTGGAAGAATTGATTAACTATTCTTTGATGGAGCAACAGATAGATGATGGTATCTCTCCTGACGATTATGACGGAGGGGAAATAGATATCGATGAAGCGGAAAACTGGGGTATGGATTACGATAGCGATGAAGAACCAGAGTGGGAAGACTACCCCATGGACGAAACCGAAGAACCTGTAGAAACACAAACAGATGAAGAAACAAACCAGCCGGAAGAAGGCGAAGATGTAGTATATGTACAACCGGATGAGGATGTCGGTGTAGATGTAGCGGATATCGATAAGATGCTGTTAGGTGCAGAGCAGGTATTGAATATTCATCCGGAAGAGAGTGTCTTCTTTGAAAATGTCGTTATAGAAGACGACCTGGATTTAGCATCGTTAGGGCAAATGGATATGATATCTAATAATGAAACAAAGTCCTATGTTGATAAGTCCATTACCTTCATCAAAACCGATTTCACTAATGACATCATCGCCTATCAGAAGGTTCAGAATGAGATTAGCCATTATACGGAATTCATGAGGGAAGTCACCTTCATCGGTTGCACCTTCAAGGGGAGTGTCGATTTCAGACATGCTTTATTCAAATCAGGGGCGAAGTTCATCGATTGCGTGTTCGAGGCAGGTGTTATGTTTGATGAAGTGGAGTTCCAGAGCGAGGCTATTTTCCGGGAAACTCTCTTTGCTACTCCGGCTCACTTCAATAATGTTGAGTTTTCGAAAGGGGCTGATTTCAACCAGGCTATCTTCGTTTGGGAAGCACTGTTTAATTGGTCTGTATTCGATGGGGATGCTGACTTCCGTAATTCCGAATTTCAATCTGATGCTAACTTCAGCAAAGCCATATTCAAATCCGATGTCTATTTCTCATCCGCTGTTATGAAGCTAAGGCCGAATGAGGATTACGAGATAGAGGCGAGACCTGCCATGATAAGCGGTGATGCCTATTTCGGACTTGCTCAATTCACCGGCGGGATTTACTTCAATAGTGTTCTCATCGGTGGGGATGCTTACTTCCGCGGGGCTAAGTTCCTTACTTATGCAGATTTCAGAAGTGTTAGCTTCGAAGGTGATGTGGACTTTGTGACGGCACAGTTCGCCGGTGATGCCTATTTCGTTAGTGCTATGTTCTACGGTGAGACGAACTTTGAAGAAGTGCTTTTCAACACGAAGGCACAGTTTGAGAAAGCAAGATGGATGAGTAAGGTAAGCTTCCTCGAGTCTCAGTTCAATGGATATGCTTACTTCTCAATGGCTACCTTTGAGGATGATGTTAAGTTCGATACGACACAGTTCATAGGTTATGCTTATTTCAAAGAAGCTACCTTCGATGGGGAGGCATCTTTCGTTAATGTACTGTTTAACGGGAAGGTGACATTCAAGGATGCTGTGTTTAACTCGGAAGCGGACTTTAGCGGGGCTTTACTCAATGGAAATCCATATGACCCGACGAAATAAATAAAAATCATTAATCTTAAGACTATGATAATAAAACCAATAGAAGAAAAAGATAGAAACCAGGTCAATTTAGTCATCAAAGGTGAATGGGGCTCTTTGGACATAGTGACCAGAGGGAAGGTTCACGATGTGACTACTCTACCCGGATTCGTCGCTTATAAGGGTAAAAGGCTGGTAGGTCTGATTCTCTTTAATATTCACCAAGCCGGGGAACAGAAAGAATGCGAAATCATATCGCTAAACAGCTTTAAGGAGCGGTCTGGCATAGGGTCGAAGCTTATCCAGGAGGTAACCAGATATGCTTCAGCCCTAGCATGCCGTCGCATATGGCTGATTACGACCAATGACAATGTCCATGCTTTACGCTTCTATCAAAAGCGGGGCTTCAGGATTAAGAATATCTATATTGGTGCTATAGGACAGTCCAGAGAGATAAAACCGGAAATCCCCCTCATCGGTATGCATGGTATTCCCATCCGTGACGAGATAGAACTTGAGATTAAACTCCCCGGTTGAGGTAAGTATCCGAACCTACACCTGGTTTTGTGCGAATACGAGGATATATCCGTTTAGGTCTTTGATGCCGAACTCCACCGCCCCGTAAAAAGTCTTCCGCATATCCATTACCACATCCGCTTTGTCCTTGATGTCCTTATAAAGCTCTTCCACATCCTCAACATCGATATAAAAGGTAAGTGTTGCCCCGATGTCCTTATCCTTAAAGATGGGCATCTCACCGGTTAGGCTTTCCCTGCTTTGAAACATGATTGATGTGTTGCCTTTCCCCGCCATAGCCCAATCATACTTGCCTTGTTCGGGATTCGTAGCATATACATTGAATCCAAGCAAGTCCTTATAGTAGTCCAGTGTCTTGTTTACATCTTCGACCATAATATTGGGTGTTAAGTTTTTAAATGCCATTTTACAATTCTCCTTTTCATTTTGTTGTTTATATTAATAATACTCAGATTATTGTATAAATATTCATTTCGGGGTAAAAGCAAGATGAATTTAGGGGGACGAATTTCAGTTTGTTTTAATAAGAAAGGGTCTGAACCCGACCAGCCCAGACCCTCTCTTGCATACTGCTTCTATACACTCGTTATTATTTGCTGTTTATGTAGTTCCTCAAGTCGTCTATGGAAAGCATCTCGCTGGTGTCTACTATGTCCTCGAAGCTCTGTGTCGGGTCGACAGGTTCGATGGTCAATACGATGATAAGGTCGTCGAAGTCTCTGTCGCCTAGGTTGGTTAAGTCTTCCATGCCAAGGACGATGTATGCCATCTCGCCGGGTGCATGCTGATGCTTGTCTACGAACATGACCATGTGTCTGTATGAATCCTCGTTCCACTGTCCAGGGTCTACTCCGTAAGTACCTTCATCGAAGGTTGACCACCAGTATGGTTTATCCGGATATCGATGTCCATCCTGATGTGTCCAGAATCCGATGTTTGACCTGTCTTCATCGTTGAACTGACCCAAGAAGAGTGAGTCTCCGATGAGGAGGTCGCCACCGCTTCCTTCTGCGGATGCGTTCTCGTAGATGGTTATCCTTTCTTCTTCCCCAACTGCTTCTGTTGGTGCTTCATTGAATGCGAAGTATCCGAATCGGTTCTGATAGCCTGCTTCTTCATAAACGAAGGTTGCCCATATCCTTACATCACCGTTGATGGTCAATGAGTTGGCGTCGCCGTTATCGTCGAACCATTCCATGTCATCGTCACCTACATAGGATATGATAAGGTCTTGCCAATCGATTAAGTCGTCATGGTCGCCGGGGAATGGTACATACTCATCTATAGGACCGGGTGAGTTACCTCTTATCACGAATACATACGGGTCATTCTCGCTGTCGTTGCTCTCTATGACGAGTAGTGATGACTTATAGCCGATGCTGGATGGTGCGAAGGTGATCTCTACTGTGGTGCTTTCTCCTGGTTCTATCTGTGATGAGGTGAGATAATCGTTTATGATGAACTGAGTAGCGTCGCCCTCTTCTGCTATGATGTCGAATATGCTTAGAGTGTCAGTTCCGTTGTTATCGATGCTAAGTACTGCGGTGTCTGTTTCGCCGAACATGGTGTCATTGAAGACATAGCCTGTATCTGAGCCGTTTTCGATTGTTGTTCCCTGGTATGACACGGTCATGCTGGAGTTAACCTCCGCCATACCTGTTACTCTGAAGTTGTAAGGGTTCTCGTCGGGGTCATTTGTTAGTATGGATACGGTTGCTGTCTTTCTGCCGTAGCTGGTCGGCTTAAACGCTAAGGTGAACTCGGTGCTGTCGCCTGGTTCTAGGAAATCAAGGAGGTAGAAGTCGTCGATGGTGAACTGGTCAGGGTTATCACCGCTGATTACTATATCGTCAATGTATAGCGGATCTATGCCGAGGTTGCTTATGTCTATCACCGCTTCTGCCTGTTCTTTTACGAAGATGCTTCCTATGTTGTATATGCTTCCGGTGTTTATTGGTGTGCCTGCGTTTTCCACTTCTATGTCCGGTGCTGATACGCTGTTGCCCGTAACGGTGAAGATGAACCGCTCTTTGTTAAGACTATTGTTGTCAATGATGACGGTTGCTTCTTTAACGCCGGTTGTTGTCGGATTAAATTTAATATACAACGGATTAGTGTCGCCAGTGTCAATGACGGATTGTACCTCATCATCTATCAGGGTGAATTGGTCCGCATCACTGCCCGATAGACTTATTGAGTTGATGTCAAGGGGCAATGTTCCTGAACTCTCTACCTGAAGGATGATGGTTTCTTCTGTGGTTGCGTATACATCATTGAAATCTACTACACCGTTATTGCTAAGGTATGTATCGTTGTTAATGATGTTGATGTCGGAGTAGTCACCCGCTTTCATTACGATTTCGTATATGAATGGGTTATTCATAGCGTCATTGTTGTCGATTTGTATGGTTGCGGTCTTCGTTCCTATATCATCAAAAGAGTAGATGACATCATAGAGCATGATGGTGTTAGGGTCTACGATGGTTCCGGATTCGTCGATGACTAATTCGAAGTTGTCCGGATAATCGGTTGTCATGGTGATATCGTTAACCTCGAGCATCTTTTCTCCCACGCTATTAATGGTAAATGGAAGTACAGTATCGTCTTGTGATGGTCTTATGTTGTATATGAGTCTTGAGTCATTGCTTATCGGCTTGCTGTTTCCATCCTCTACTTCTATGCTGGAGTATGTATTGCCGAATCCGACCAGAGTGAAATTGAAGATTGGTTCATCCGGGTCGTTGGAGCTTATCTCTAGGTTGGCTTTGACCTCACCAGCCTTGTTTGCCCGATACATGATTGGTATGTCATATGTTCCGCCATAGGTAGGGATGCTAATCCCTTCATCGATATCTTTGGTTATGATGAACTGGTCGGCATCTTCTCCGGTAATCTCTACGCTATACAGTACTAACTCTGTTAGATGGTGACCATGGCTGATGACGGTGAATTCATTCGTTATATTTTCACCCACATCTATTGTTCCGTATTCGTATCCGGGGTCATCTTCATCGAATATGTATTTAAAGTTATTATCATAGTCGTCCACTACTGATATCTCGGCTTCACTGTCAGCTGTTCCTGTTCCCATAACGGTTAATGTGAATAATGGGTCGTCTCGGTCGTTGCTTTCTATAAGGACGTCCGCACTCATCGTTAACTCTCTAAATGGGGTGAATACGATGTACATGTAAGTCTCTTCACCAGGAGATAGTGTATAATCAACATCATCGAATTCGAAGTGGAAATCGTAAATCCACCCCTCTTTTGATATGTTGTCTATCTGTAAGGTGGAATGACCAGAATTCTTTATGATAAAAGTTTCATGTTGAGTCCAACCATGGAACATCCAGCTACCGAAGTCATATGCCGGGTACTCCCCATTCTCTACGCTCTTGGTATCTTTGATGATTTCTATCTCTGGATAACCGTTGCCAGTTCCATGTAGTGATATATAGAATTCTTCTGGGTTAGGGTCATCGGATGATATAGCCAGTCTCGCTTCCCTATCCCCTTCATATAATGGTGCAAATACGACGGATATCTGGGTTTCTTCCATAGGTCTCAAAACATTGGTGAATGCATCTGTGTTTAGTATAAAGTCTTCATCGTCGCTTCCGGTAATGCCTATCTTATCGATGTGTAGGTCGCCCATTCCTTTGTTTGCTATAATGAGTATTGCCTCTCCGCTTTGGAAGTCTACATCAATGGTTGGGAATTCAATCAAGTCACCCGAACTCATGATTTCTTCCTCGAATCTAACCTCCATGCCGGGTACCCATAATGCTTTACCCCTTACCGAGAATTCGTATATAGGATTATCATTATCATTGCTGTCTATGCTGACCATAGCTGACCAGTTACCGGGGTTTCCGGGATTGAAAGTGATGGAGAACTCGGTTACATCGCCGGGATTTAAGTTATAATTCAGATTAGTTGTATTGAGTTGGAATTCATTTATATTGCCTTCGCTTAATTCTACATTGTTTATGGTTAATGTGGAGTTGCCTTGATTCTTTATTTGAATTAGAACGGTTTGCGGATTTTGCTCGATATAAGTGTCATCGAATTGATATCCAGGGTCTGCTCCATTAGGGATTGGGTTTGATTCAGCGGAGACTGTTATAGATGATTGCTCTATTATGTTGTAATAAGCCGTAACCTCTTTATTGTCATCCATAACCACAGTGATTGTACTGTTTGTATCACTGATGTCGCCTTCCCAGTGGTCGAAGATGTATTCATCGGTATTCTGAGCAGTTAGATTAACGATTTCATTTTCCTTATATACTGTTTGATGCGGAGTAATCTTGACATAGCCGGAGTCCTGAGGGTTGGTGTTTACTACTAATGTGTATAATTCGACGCCGTCAATGGGGTCACACGCACTAAACACAGAAGCCACTATCATAAAAGAAATAATAATTAATATTAACAGTTTCCCTCTGTTCATAAAAGCTCCCAAAAAAATTGATTACAAAATTAACCTAGTTAAAAAAATTGATTACAAAATTAACCTAGTTAAAAAATTCTAAATTGAGCTTTCCTGTAATATCAAATCCCTTGGAGTACATACAAAACTGTTAAATATAATATAGCTTATTACAATGGTTTTTATTACTTGGTTTAGGAAGGCAAATATTTTAGTATGTTTGTTTCACTTTATGCAAATATAAATTGCATATACATCTATCTATAAATATACATACAATATTATAAAATTACAAATATCTTATGCTTATTTTTATTTTCGATTCCTATTAGAATTTCTTAATATTTCCTGCTTCTGTTTTC
>CAYUUC010000105.1:0-11224 GCA_964447635.1 uncultured Spirochaetia bacterium | reverse complement strand
ATCTGCTATTCTTAGTATAGACATCTTTATTCAAACTAATGTATCTAAAGCAGAGGTATTCTTTAATAGCAAGTTTATATCATATGCAAGCCCTTCTATCACAATCACCGCTAATATTGGTATATATGATATAAAAGTGGTTGCTGATGGGTACATAGCATATGAAGAGACTCTGGAATTAACGGAAGATATGAATATCATAGTTGAATTGGAAAAAAAATTTATAGAAACCAGAGGATTGTCTATTACAGGTATGCTACTCGTTAGCGAAGATATGTTCCCGGATAATGATGAGATTATGAGATTATCGGCTTTGTATTCCTTATCATATTTTTTCCCTTTGTTTAACATCAATAAGTTTAATCTAGATTTTAATCTGTTGATTCTGAATGTTAGTAGGGAGAATACAGCTTATTTTTATTATGATACAGATATAAACAGTTCTGAATTCATATCAGAAATTCCTTTCAATTCATTATCATTTTTCCTTAATTTTTCTTATGAAGCTGTATTTATGAAATTTCCATGGGTTAGTCCATTTATAGGAATAGGTATTGGTTATACCTTAACTGATATTGATGATTTTAACTATAATCCAGAAACATCGATTGACGCTTTTTCCAGGTTTAGTTATAATTTACGAGCCGGGATTTCGGTAAACATTGAAAGGCGTTTCTCATTAATATTAGAATTTAGGTATGTATGGCTTGGTGACCTAGTCTATTGGGAGCTTATTGAATATTATATACCACAACAAGATAACCTTTTGAATAAAGTAGAAGACTATTATCAGGGTTATCTGCTTTTAGTGGGACTAAGGATAAATATATGATAAAAAGAGTAATATTATCAATATTGGTATTAAGTTTGGTTCTAATGTTCAATAACTGTTTAGGATATGATGATGGGGATTTAGAGTTTGGTATATTTGAAGGAATCCCTATTATTGAAATAATTAAACCTGAGAACAAAGTAACCATAATTAATACATCACCATATTTCCAATGGGATACCTCGCGAATAGGAGTTAGTGGCGATTTCCCGCTTGAGGTCGTTTTCATTTTTGATAGTATAATCGAGGTTGATGGATTGGATTTCTCGGAAGACACCAAGAAAGACCATGCATTATGGATGTGGGATTCCAGAAAACCACAGGGAACCCCGGGCAATGTAAACTTAGCTGATTTCGGTTTTGTCGATGTTGAAGAGATAGCCAACGGTGAATATAGCATTGTCTATATAGAAAATCCTGGAGATGGAGAACCACCTTCTCTTGAAGGATACGATGGACATGATTTTTACTGGGTAATAATACAATATGATTCCAGTGGAAAGATTAAAAGAGCTTCCAAACAGTATAGGTTTACTTATAGAAATGTAACTTTATTTGACCAGGAAATAGAGGATATAAATATCTCTCCCATAGAATCAGTGGATTAAGCATAATCATTGGTTAATCCTATTTAAATCTGCTTTTCTATATTATTTTATTAGTAATGTAAAGTTAGGTAGTGGTAATTTGTAACTGATTAATAGGTACAATGAACTCTTATTGATGGTACATCGAATAGTAGCTGAAGTGTCTTGTATTCAAAATCCAGGATGGTTCAGTCATTTCGATTTCGCTCATTGACCTGATTAATCACTAACTAGATAACCATTACCTTAAAATTATTATTAAAAAGGGAATATAATTATGGATTTCAAAGATATGATTAAAGAAGGTATACCGGATTATCTTCCGGATATGCCAGAAGAGAAAAAGAATGTAAACCATGCTCCGAAAAGGAAAGACATCCTATCAAAAGAGGAAAAGAAACGAGCATTGAAGAATGCCTTAAGGTATTTTCCAAAAAAGCTTCACCCGAAATTAGCCCCAGAATTTGCCGAGGAATTAAATCAATATGGAAGAATCTATATGAAGCGATATAGACCTACATATGAGATGAAAGCCAGACCTATCAATGAATATCCCGCAAAGTCCAAACAAGCAGCATCCATTATGCTTATGATACAAAATAACCTCGACCATGCAGTCGCACAGCATCCATACGAACTCATAACCTATGGTGGTAATGGAGCAGTCTTTCAGAATTGGGCTCAATATAGACTAACTATGAAATACCTCTCTGAAATGAATGACCAGCAAACCTTAATTCTATACTCCGGTCATCCACTGGGGTTGTTTCCATCATCCGAAAAGTCTCCTCGTGTGGTACTAACTAATGGTATGGTTATACCTAACTACTCATCAAAGGATGATTATGAAAGGTTCAACGCTCTTGGTGTATCTCAATATGGGCAGATGACTGCTGGTTCTTTTATGTATATCGGTCCACAAGGAATAGTCCATGGTACTACCATAACCATATTGAATGCTGGTAGGAAGTATCTTAACACAAATAACCTGGGGGGGACTCTCTTCGTAACATCAGGATTGGGTGGTATGAGTGGGGCTCAAGCTAAAGCAGCAGTAATAGCTGGAGCTATCGGAGTCATTGCTGAGGTAAATCCTAAGGCTGTTAATACCAGGCATTCACAAGGTTGGGTGGATGAGGTATATGAAGACCTTGCCTTGCTCATAGACCGAATAAAAAAAGCAAAAACCGATAAAGAAGCTGTCTCATTGGCATATCATGGTAATATAGTTGATTTATGGATTAAACTTTATGAAGAAAACATTCAAGTAGAACTTGGTTCTGACCAGACTTCGCTACATAATCCATATGCTGGTGGATATTATCCTCATGGTCTAACTTTTGAGGAGTCTAACCGTATGATGTCTGAAGAGCCGGATAAGTTTAAGGATTATGTTCATAAGTCATTAAGGAAGCAGACGGATTACATAAATAAGATGTGTGAAAGAGGGATGTTCTTCTGGGACTATGGTAACGCTTTTTTACTGGAAGCAAAGAGAGCTGGTGCCGATATAGTAAATAAAGACGGTTCTTTTATTTATCCATCTTATGTTGAAGATATAATGGGACCGATGTGTTTTGATTATGGTTTTGGTCCTTTTCGATGGGTATGTACATCAGGTAACCCTAAGGACTTGCATGAAACTGATATGATAGCTGCTGAGGTTTTGGATAAGATGTCAGGGGAAGTCCCACATGAGATAAAACAACAGGTATTAGATAACCTGAAATGGATAGAATCCGCAGAAGAGAATAAGCTGGTGGTTGGTTCACAGGCGAGGATACTATATTCCGATGAAGAAGGCAGGAAAAGAATAGCTCTAGCTTTTAATGAAGGGATAAAGTCAGGAAGGATATCCGCTCCGATAGTATTAGGAAGAGACCATCATGATGTATCTGGTACCGATTCACCTTTTAGAGAGACTTCCAACATATATGATGGGTCTAAGTTTACAGCTGATATGGCGGTTCATAATGTTATTGGTGATGCTTTCCGTGGTGCTACATGGGTCTCAATTCACAACGGCGGAGGAGTCGGTTGGGGAGAGGTTATCAACGGTGGTTTCGGTATGGTTATAAATGGAGATGCCGGGTCTGAAGAGCGGATTAAGTCTATGATAGCCTGGGATGTTAATAATGGAATATCGAGGAGGAACTGGGCTGGTAACGATGGAGCTATATTTGCTATAAAGAGGGCTATGGAGAAGGAACCCAACCTTAAAGTAACAATGCCTAATATTGCAGATGATAATATATTTAATAATCTTTTTGATTAATGAAGATTTAAAGTAGGAGTAAATACTCCTACTCTTCTTTTATTGTTAACCTTTATTATTGGCGTATTAGATAAATTATTGTTATAAAAATCCATAAAATATATAGAAATTGAAGGAAATTTTATTATTTTTAAGATAGATATGATTTTAAATTAGTAATGTTATGTACTAATCTAATTTCTAATGCTATAGTTTAAAATATCATAAAAAAGGAGATTGGGAAAATATCAATAATAATCTATTTAGATTAGTTATTATATATACATAGGATTAATAACTGGTCTATGATAGAATAAAGTTCTATAATTATATTATTTAAAAAGTAATTGTAATGGTAAATAAAAAAGTATTAATAAATTATAAAGAAGGATTGCATCTAAGACCTGCTAAAGATATTGCTGAAGCCGCATCAAAGTTCTCTTGTAGTATATTCTTAACCTCAGGAGAATTGACTATCGACTGCAAAAGTATATTAGGTATTGTTGAGTTAGCAGCGAATTATAAAAGTGAAATAATCGTAACGGCTGAAGGGGATGATGAAAATGAAGCATTAGAAAGGGTAACTTACATCATAGAGACAGGTAATGAAGAGGTTAGCAAAGATGAAAGTAAAGAAAGCACTAACTAGATGGATTATATTTCTTGTGGTAATATTATTAATGATTCTTGTTTATCCAAAAATCTCTTACTCACAAACATATGATATATATCCCAAAGACCCTCAACTAGCTTTAGTTCTATCCATCATCGATCCCGCTTTTGGTATGTTTTATGCAGGTGAACCAAGCATGGGTATTTTTTATTGGGCTATAGATAAGGCGGCTTTTTTCTCTACTGTTATGGTTTTATTTGAAGTTAAAATTTCATTCCCTCCAGATATTGGATTTTATATAGAGTTGAGACTAAGAGATTTGGATTTTACCAGAGTTCTTTCTGCTGTAATATTGGGGGGCTTTTTTATTGGATTTAGAGTATTCTCTGTCTTGGAGGCTAGGAATAAGACCTTAGATTACAATAGAAGAATTTTAAATGATAAAATCTATCTCACAAAAATTAAAAATGATATTAGATTATATATATTGAATAGTGAATATTTTTGTGTTGGATTTAGATTTGATATTTAATAAGGTATATTATGAATAAAAGAATGGTCATTATACTTATCATAATCATATTGCTGTTAATACCAGCTTATTTGTATTCTCAAGATAATATGAATAATGAAGAAGATGATTCAGATAATGAAATAAATGATGATAATGATGAGAATACTACTAATATTGATAATCAAGAAGACGATGGAATCAATGACAATAAAACCGAATCCGATTTACAAGGTTTAGGAATAGAACCTTATGAAATAATACTACCGGAAATTGTTTATGATAGGGATAATGTTAGAGTGAAATATGCTGGAGAGAGTAGTATATTTACACCCTTAAAAGACCCTTTTATGTCATCCATATTATCCTTTATGTGGATGGGACTAGGTCAGATATATGTAGGTGAAAAGCCTGTAATGGGTACGATTTTATTCGCATCTGAGCTTCTATTCTTAGCAGGAGGTTTATCCACCTTTTTTATTTTACAATCGGAATACTCCACCTATGATGACCCTATGGTAAACTGGAACGAGTTTTCGGGGGAGAGTAAACTACTGGTAATAAGTCTATTGTTATCTTATATAGCATTTAAGGTGTATAATGTGTTGGATTCTTATGAACAGGCTGTAGAATATAATCGTAAATACTTTGGGTCAGGGTATGATTCTAATCTTATGATGTATTTTACATTTGACATTAATAGTTTTTCACTTACTATTAGGTTTTAACATATGGTTTATACTATAGAGAAATATAAAGTTAATCTACTTGATAAATATCCATTTTTTACAAATTCCTCTATAATATTAATACTTAGCTTATTTTTTCTTATTCTACCATCATTATCTTATAGTCAAGAGGTAAATTTCTACATTGATGATTTTAGTTTTGTTTCCGATGGGATAAAGATTAGTCTAAGCATGGATAATACCTTGCCTGAGGATAGACCTGATATAAGTGGTGAGAGGATAAAATACATAGATAAAGGGACTGAGGTTAAACTCGTATATAAGGTTAAGATATTTAAAAAGGGATGGTGGATATTTAACGATACAGTAACTGTCCAGGGTAAAAGTGAGATTGTTATTACACGTACATTAAAAAAAGATATAATAACCAAAATCTACACTGTTAAAGAATATTCAAATGTATCCGGTATTGAGGGACTAGTAGAAGAATCCGAGTTTAATGGGTCAATTTTGGATAAGGATTTATTTAAGAAAGAAAAGTTGAAGAAGCTAAGGGAAGCTTTTTTCGAGAAAGAACTAACTTTTCTTATCAATTATGATTTGATTAATCTATCGGTTGGAGGTTCGTATTATATAGAGAGTAAAGGTGAATATATCTCTTATGTTCCCATTTTTGGTAGTGGTGAACCGAGGAATTTTTATACAAACACAAAGAAAAGTTCTAGGATAACTTTTGATGGTTATTTAACCGGGATAACAAGCAGTGCTTCAAGGATAACAGCACCATTTTTTGATATTAGATATAAAAAGTTTATAATAGATAAAATTAAATATTTATTATCTGTTTTACAGAGCAATTGACCTTTTCCTTATTATTCAGCCCTAGCCTCATAAAAGAAGGATAATTACAGATGTTAAAGTTTATAAGAAGATTATATTCTAAGTTTAAGGGTATTTCATCGGTTCTAAAGGAAAATATAGCATTTCTTATTTTTATCCTTGTTATTATTTATGCTGTTATATTTTTCTTTACTATAGATAATCTTAATAAACCTGAGACTCAAACATTAAGTTTTTTCATTTTCTTATTACCATCTATAGCCATATTTCTGTGGTTAATCAAGATAATCATAGACCGCATAAAAAAGCGAGCTGGTTCTGGATTAACCATGAGACTTACATTATATTTTTTGCTGATAACCTTAATCCCATTCATTATGCTTATCTTTAATTCTAATAATATGGTTGAAAAGATATATCAAGATTACATATCTCTTGATGAATTAGAAGTCTTATCGGAGCAGGTTACATCTCTATTAACCAAAAAAACAGAGGAAAGCCTTTTAATAGATATATCCAATTCCACTCAACTATTTTATCATGAATACGAAAAGGAAAAAAAGATAACCAAAGAGATTGAAACCAATATTAAACAGACTGATTATGTTATAGTTTTCAATGTAAACCATAAGACTAATAAAGCGAACATATTGACTTATTTGATAAGCGAAACATTTAAATATGATGCTAAAGAGGATCTTAATAACAAGATACTAAATGATATGCTGAAGGATAACTATTTCTTCGAGCCTGATGTGATGAAAACCTATATAGAAGATGTAAACAATAGTGCTAGTTCATATAAATTACCTTCTGATAAATACATCAATTTTTATATACAATATATGCCCAGAACTAATATTATAATAAGTATAGAGAAGGTAGATATTTTAGAGGATAATAATCTATTTGCAATGGGGGTGGCTTATATCCCTCAAAGAGACCTTGATATATCGAATAAACTATCGGAACTGTCAGGAAGGCTTGCCCGTCAGAATATACAGAGGAATGATGCTCAAGCACAACTCAATCGATATATCCTATTTATCTCACTTCCTATCGCCTTAATATCCATCTTACTCAGCTTTTACCTTGCTATAAGGTTTACCAGACCGATGGAGTCCCTTATCAAAGGGACTAAGAGTGTTGCTGCTGGTGACCTTAAGTATAGGATTAGGTCTAATAGGCAGGATGAATTGGGACTATTGATTGATGCCTTCAATAAAATGGCTGAAGAACTGGAGCAGAATAAGTTTAGCTTGTATAGAGCACAAAAAGCAGCTGCCTGGAGAGAGGTAGCAAGAAAATTGGCACACGAGATAAAGAACCCGTTAACACCTATTCACCTTGCGGCTGAACGAATTAAAAGGCAATTCTTTAAAAGGAATCCTAAGATAGAAAACATCATAGAAACATCCACCCTAACTATTGTGGAAGAAGTAGACCGGTTGAGCTATATTATAAATGAGTTTAGCGAATTCGCCAGAGAACCAGAGTCCAACAAATCACCGGAAAATATTAAAAAAATCATATCAAATATTATATCTTCCTACTCAGAAATAAGGTTTAATATTAAATTTAAATTCATTGATATGATGGAGAATGAAGATGCCATTATACTACTGGATAAAAAGCAGATAAAACAAGTCCTTATTAACCTGCTGGAAAACAGCGTGGATATTGTTCCAGATAATGGTGGTGAAATCCATATTAGACTTAGGAAAAAAGAATATGCTGATTTTCCATATTGTGTAATAGAAATATATGATAATGGAAGCGGTATTCCTGAAGATGTTCAAAAAAATATCTTTACTCCATATTTCACCACCAAAGACAGGGGAACAGGTTTAGGCTTGGTTATTGTTAAGCAAATCATTGAGGAGCATGACGGAATTATTTATTTTAGAAGTAATCCTATGAAAGGAACAACATTCTATATTGAATTACCTTTGAATTCTGAAATAGAATCAGAAGATGATGGAGAGTAATAAATTGGAAAGCAATATACTGGTTATTGATGATGAAGCCAATATAAGAAATACATTAAAAGACATATTAGAGGAAGAAGGTTACAATACATTCCTGGCGGAAAGATGGGAGGAAGCAAAGTCTATCTTATTAAGTCATAAGATTGATGTTGTCCTATTAGATATATGGCTACCTGAGGTTAGCGGGATGGAGATTCTCCAGATACTGAAGAAGGAATACCCGGTCATAGAAGTGGTTATGATATCAGGACATGGAAATATAGAGATAGCTGTTGAATCCACAAAACTGGGAGCGGTTAATTTCATAGAAAAACCATTAACCATAGAGAAGACCCTGGATTCTATTGAAAACGCTATCGAACAGAAGAAGATTAAGTATAAAAAAAGCCATGGCAACATAATCAGCAAAGATAGTGTCAAGATAATCGGGGTAAGTGAGGCTATAAACAACATAAAGGAGCAGATTGAGAATGCCTCCAAGAGTAATGCTAGGGTATTAATCATGGGTGGTAATGGTACAGGGAAGGAATCCATCGCCAAACTCATTCATTTAAAATCAGAAAAGTCTGCTAAACCTTTTGTAGCTGTTAACTGTGCCGCAATACCGGAGAATCTAATCGAAAGTGAGTTATTCGGTTATGATAAAGGGGCTTTCACCGGGGCTACCGGTATGAAGAAGGGTAAGTTCGAAATAGCGGATGGTGGAACTCTATTCCTGGATGAGGTTGCTGACATGAGTCTTAATACACAAGCCAAAGTCCTTCGAGTTCTTCAAGAGATGGAGTTCGAGAGAGTAGGCGGGAATAAGAAAATCAAGGTTGAGGTTAGGGTCATTGCTGCTACTAATAAGGATATTTTACAAGAGATAAAGGAAAATAAGTTCAGGGATGATTTGTATTATAGACTAAATGTTATACCGATAAAAGTTCCCCCATTGAAAGATAGAAGAGAAGATATACCTGTGTTGGTTGATTTTTATCTGGATTATTTCGCTAAACAAACCGGGACTGATAAGAAGGAGATAACTGACGAGGGTATGGATATTCTTAAAAATGCAGAATGGCCGGGTAATGTCAGAGAATTGATTAACATTGTAGAAAGGTTGAATGTTATGGTCACCACTAAAGAGATTACTGTTGAGGATGTAAAAAAATATACCATAGAAAAAGAGTTTGAAGAGATGAATGAGGAAGAGAAACAAAATGCTATTTCAATCATGGATACGGATAATAAATCTTTGAAAGAAGCAAAAGGGGAGTTTGAAAAATTATATATCATCGAAAAGCTAAAGGAAAACAATATGAATATAAGCCAGACTGCTCGGGCTTTGAAAATGGAAAGAAGCTATCTACACCGTAAAATAAAGCAGTATGAAATTAAGGTAGATAGGGACAGTGATTGATAGGTCTATATTCATAATTAATCTTATCTAAATAAATAATCCAATTAATGAATAAATCACAAAATAAGCATGTTATATATAGATGTACCTTAATATAAGTAATTATTCTTAAAAAGAAGAGAGGATAAATGAATTTTGCAAAAACAGAGAAAGAAAAGCAAGAAGCTTTCTTAGATAGACTATCAGAAGAAATAAGTAAACCGGATGCTTTAAATTTGTATTATGGTTTAATGGAGAGATTCGGGGAATACTGTTATGGAATGATGAATGAGGATGGAGACTTTTATACATTAGTCTATTTTTTACCATCCAGGAAGCCAATTGTATATCCTCCTCTAGTTATCCCTTCTATGGTAACCAATATCGATACACAACTAACTTTTACCACCAGTTTTATTATAACTGAAATTAAGAAACAACATACACCTAAATTTATAATATTCTTATTTAAGAAGAATACAAAAACAGGAAAAATCATTCATTCTATAAAGGATATAAATAATGGTATAATATATAATACGGATTATTATGCTGTTTCTGGGGTTATAAATAATGAACTTAAGATAGAGTATAAAAACCTCCTAAATGAAGTAAATTTCAAATCTTGGAAAGACCTTGGTGATGAAAGAATCAGTAAGATTTTAGATTTATCATTTTCAGATAGTGAAGATGGTAAAATTAGGAATAGCTCAATCAAAGATATGATGCGTGAAAGTTTCAAGAAGAAAGAATTAACTAGGGATAATTGTATTGTTATGGGTAAAGATGGAAAAGTTATTGGAATAGGTTTCCCTACAATGGATAAAAGTGAAAGCAATGATGAAGTGATTTTCGGGTCTACTTATTATTATGGGATAATTCCTAAGATGAGGAGCATGGGTTATTCCAATATACTACTTGCTGGTGTTCTGGATAAATTAAGGGTAATGGGGGTCAACTCGTATAAAGGGAAGGTTCACAAAGATAATATTAGAGCTATTAGTAATTTCAAGAAATTTGATTTTGAAGTATATGACAGTTTAATGTTAATAAATATGGAGTATTAAGTCTTTACAATATATTAAAAAAAGTCTTCTAAAATTATAGAATTTTTTGTCTATTTTACAATGTTTGTTATATTTATACTCTAAAAAATCCAAAAAGGAGAGTGTTTTCTTTGGCTAAAATATATGTAGATGAGAATGAAAGCATTGACCAAGCTATAAAAAGGTTTAGAAAGAGATGTGAAAGTGATGGCATCAAAAGAGAGCTAAAAAAAAGAGCTTTCTATGAAAAACCTAGCATGATGAGAAAAAGAAAAAAAGAGCAGGCAAAAAGGAAAGAACTAAAGAGGATTAGGAAATACAAGCAAAGAATGAATAGGAAAAGATAGATTAATTATACTTTGCCAAAGTTATCTTTTATTTTATCAACATAAACACAATCATATTAACCTAAATTTATCCTAAAATTTCTATAAAATATATTTTATATATTTATAATAATTGATGGTTAATTAATTGCTGTTT
>CAYUUC010000104.1:0-11239 GCA_964447635.1 uncultured Spirochaetia bacterium | reverse complement strand
CGATGAAGATGCATCGGATAGTGGTGATGACGAAGACTAATCGATGGTTATATAATCACTTCAATCTTTTCTATGTTATCATCTGGCAGTTTAAGCGGTTGGACCATTCCGGTCAATGTGCTTGCCAGCAATTCTTTAACGAATGCTTTCATTGGTATAGGTTTTTCATTGATGATTAGTTTGATTTTGATTTCACTGGAGCTGTTTTCATATAGGATGTGGATTTGGTTCTTCGTTTCCTTTTTTAGGTGGAGGCTTTTCACCATAGCGATGATGTTGTTTTGAATATAGCTATGTACGAAGTTGTTCAATGATAGAGGCTTATCGTTGACTTTGAGTGTTATTCCGTGTAGTGGGAACTGTGAGACGAATTTCCACAACTCGGTCATGGTTTGGGTGCTGAATACGGGTAGTTCCGTCTTAACCTCGTCCAGCTTGCCGTCGTAGAAGTAAGCGACGATGGTATCATTGTCTTGGTTTTGGATTTGGCTTGTATCGATGATGACTTTAATTTTGCTGAATGTTCGCTCATTCTTGAAACCTTCCACGAGGACTATCTCGCAGTCATGGAAGTATTCCATCACTGTTTCTTTTAATCCTGCTTTTTGGTTTATGAAGAAAGCGGACTGTTTTGGTGAGTTGATAGCGGTTTTGTATATCCCTGTATCGATGAATCGTGTGGTATCTTTACCGTTTGGATTCAGGTCTATGTGGGAGGCACTTTTGATTACGCCTACGCTGAGTCCTTTTTCCTGTGAGGTTTTAACCAGGCTTTCGATTAAGCGGGTCTTTCCGGAGTTGGACTCACCAATGAATTGAATGATTCTACTCATGTTTAAAATCCTAACCTTTGTTATAATATTGTATTATCAATATAAAAAGAAAATGACTAAGTTTCAAGGTTTTGCCGTTTTTTTCTGTTATATGCGAAACTCATCTATATTATACCAAATTTATTTTTAGTTCTTCCCGGAAAACTATTTTTTGTTTATCTTATGCATTATAATTGATATTAAGGATTAGTGATGGAGATAACCAAAGTCCATATTGGGAACCAGTTTTACATAGACCGCATCCCTACCTTAACCAAGAAGGAGAAGCGTCACATCATAAACTCCCTCACCCTCTATTGTAAGAAGAAAGGCTATACGCAGTCTATCATCGAGCATCTGTACAATGCGGGTTTATCTGGGGCGGTTACCCTTCGTATTAAGGTTCAGGAGGATGTAGGCATACACATTGGTGTGTTTAAGATAGACCATTATAAGAGCGTGGAGAAGGAGAAGGACAATTACGACAAAATCAAAGCCACCGGAGGGGCAGGGTCCAGTCTATTTATGAACATAGATTCCGCATCATTCTCCCGTAACGACCTTAAGGAGTGCGGATACATGTCAGTGGTTGAATACACCGCTGCTGATGGTCTTTCTGAGTCGATAACCGACCTTAAGACCCTGTTCTATGACTATTACAAGAAACGGGACGGCGAGAACTTCGCTCGGGACTTTTCCAAGATTATCCACAGTGTTTTCGTAAGCAACTTTGGTTTGAATGGTGTTCTATACAGTAACCAGCGTTACTCCAACAAGTATTATGATATTCATTTTGATAAGAAGCTTCAGAGACCGCCTCGGGAGGTCTTTGGTGCGGAATGGCCTCCAGCCGTTCATCTAGATGAAGCCCGTTGGGTGGATGAGAGTGAGATAAGCACAAACGCTCTTCCACTATACTTCAAGACGGACATAGCAGAGAACAAGGCTATGGTTGATGGGTTGGATAAAGGACAACGGTATTTATTCCGTATAGACTTCTTATCATATGACATATCCAGCTTAACGCGGACTGCAGAAGGTAAGTTCCGGATTAGATTCAAGTTCATCATACCGGGTAAGTATAGGATGGATGTGGTTATGGAGTTGGAAGAGGAGAGGCGCAACACCTTCTTAGATTATCTGGACACGGTTAACATCGTTTATATAGAAGGGGTCTATACCAAAAACAGTATTGACATACTCAGAGAGGCTATAGACAAGTTAGGCTTCGATAGTAATGAGTCTGAAGTGGAGTTTGCTAGGAACATCCGCTATCCAAACATCATATCTAGGGTGGAGACTTTCCTCGATAATCCGCTTCTGAAAGTGTTCATGGAATGCCTCGCCTATAACGACCCGAACTACAATAATCTACTTATATCCGAAGATAAGTCGGTTAAAATCATCGATTATGCTATGATTGGTCAGAGCGGGCTCTTCTATGACCTTTCCCGCTTCGAGACTATCATGAAGATGGAGTTCATCTTCGATGTGGTTTATCCTAAGTATAAGGACAACATGGAGCTTTTCTATAAGACGGTGCTGGCGGTTGAAGACTGGGCATTGAATGAAGGAGATGCCGGCAACATCGATGAACTGGACGATGAGGTTAGGTTTTTATACATATTTACTTTGCTGGTAAGGTATTACATGGTTGAGCTTGCTGATATGCATTACCTGCACACCTTTAATGAGTTTAAGAGCGGGTCTTTCCTCCGTGAGTATATGTATTCGATGATGTTCTTCAATATATCCTTCCTTAAGTTCAAGCATGACCCGCCGGAACGCAAACGTCTTGCCCTTCTATATGGTTCATACTTCATGGGAAAGCTGGAGCAGAGCCGTTTCGTGTCGTCATCACAGCTTAATGAGAAGATATACCGTATCAAGAAGGATTTCTCCGCCATACTCTCCGGTAAGAGTAAAACCATAACCAAACCGAAGGGGAAAGATTACACTCCCACCAAATTCTCCATAGAGAACCTCCTCAGTGTGATTAACTCTTCTGATGATGAACAGATAAGCTTCTTCGAGAATATGCGTCGGATAAAGTCGGCTAACCGTTTATTCGATGACTTTTTAGAGAACTACTTCGATGATTATCGGGAACGAGTATCCGGTCTTTTCCTTAACCTTTCCCGGCAGAAGAACAACCCTGACCTGCTTTTATGGGTGATAAGCAAGCTTAATACCATATCCCAAGGTGAAGAGAACTTAAAGTTCGGTGTTTTGGAAAATTGTGCGGATTCGACTAATCCATCGGTTAAGGATGCGGTGCTGTCTCGCCTGTATAGCCTTTCCCGTTACGATTTGAGGAAAGCGGTGAGGATTGTGTTGAAGTTGAGTCGGGGTATGGATTCCAGAACGCTTTTGCTTATCATATTCCTTATCAGATGTGATAATACCGAACCGGAACTTTCCCTTCGCCTGCTTTCGGCTTTACTAGAGGATGATATACCCCTATCGATTAAGTATAACCTGCTGGAGTATCTTAAGAAGCATTACTTCAGCAATAGCACAGCCTCGGAGAAGATTCTGAAGTATCTGTCCAAAGAGAGCAACAGTAGCTTCAAGACGGAGCTAAACGACTTCATGGAAAACCTCTCCACATAAGGTTAACATAATTCAGTACAAAATCGGGAAAAGTTATTATAAGATTGTTTAGAATAATAGATTAAGATTAAAATTGGTTAATTAAGTGTTGTATTATACAAATAAAATTTAGATTAAATAGAATTCTTATTATCTTTTACTATGTTAGTTTTTTTCTGAGGTTAACATTAATGAGCGATTCTATCCTGAATAACAAAGCCGAACAAACCAATAAACCAAGAACCAATATAAAAGACGTCCAGGCAAGTAAAGATAATAGACACATTTACATAAATAAAGTGGGTATAAAGGATGTCAACTATCCGCTGAGGATACAAACCGGAGATAACACTCCACAACACACTGTCGCTAAAGTGGGTATGTTTGTATTCCTACCCGAGGATAAGAAAGGGACGCATATGAGCCGTTTCCTGGAAATACTCGACAATCACATAGAGATTGACATATCCCACCCCAGGGAGCTCCTACTCGAGATTAAAGAGAGGCTTAACACCAAACAAGCTTTTGTAGAGATTAGCTTCCCATATTTCATCGATAAATATGCACCCATAACCGGGAAGCATAGCGTCATGGACTATAAGGTAGATGTGGAGTCCTCCATAGATGAAGATGGGGTGGTTGATACACTGCTCAAGGTAGAGATACCGGTTACCACTCTATGCCCATGTTCAAAGGAGATAAGCGAATTCGGTGCACATAGCCAGAGAGGCATCGTTACTCTATCGCTTAAGTACAACGGGGGGATAGATATAAACCGGGTAATACGCATGGTTGAGGATAGCTCAAGCTCCCCTCTATACCCTGTGTTGAAGAGAGAGGACGAGAAGTTCGTAACGGAGGAGGCTTATCTAAACCCGGTCTTCGTGGAAGATTTGACCAGAAACATCGTCTTAAATCTTGAAACAATACATAACATAACATACCTTAAGTGTGAGGTAGAGAACATGGAAAGCATCCATAAACATAATGCATACGCTATGATAGAAAGACATTACCAATAGAGCAGTACGAACGGTCTTCGACAATCCTACTTTTTTTACATTACAATCAATTTTCAATTTAATAGGTTCGATAATAACCATAACAGATTAATTCCATCATGATTTATATCAAAATTAACTTTGTGTATTGGAACAGCTAATGAAAGAAAAGAGCGATAGCCCATTCAAAGTCCTGCTTGTCATTACATTCGTTATGTTCATTCTGTCAACATTGTTTTTAACCAGCAGGATAAAATCGGAACAATTCCCCGGTGAAGGACATAAAGACCCGCCGGGTAACCCGGAATCTCCTAAAGTTAAGATATCCATCGATACGGTGAAAGAAGTGATGTCAGGTCTATACCCGCAATACAGAAAGCTAGGCATACCTATGATGACCATTACCGTGAAAAATCCATTATCAAAGCCAGTATCCATATACTTAGAATCTGAGATTGTAGGCATTACCCATAAGACTCGGTCAATTGAGATGATCAATCCCGATAATACAACCAAGATAGAGCAGTACCCGCCATTAATAGGCAATCTTAAGATAAACACCAACCAGCTGACTTCCCTTAACTATACGATAAAGGTAGACGGGAAGGTCGTCGCCGAACAGTCCGCACCGGTGAAGTTCGTAGCGAGAGATGTGCTGTTCTGGGGATACATCGATGATGGGGACAACTTCGTCGATACATCGGCATTCATCGCAGCATGGGTAACACCGAACCATCCAGACATACGCGGTCTACTCAAGAATGCCTCTAGATACCATCCCAACAGAAGCCTGTACGGATACCAGCTAAAGAGCAACGACCCCGCAGAGTTGAGAGACTATGCAAGGATACAGGTTAAATCCATATATAAGGCTTTAAAGAACGATTACGATATCAACTATGTAAACACACCGGTATCCTTCACCCCGAAGAACATAGTAGCTCAGCGAATCAATCTGCCATCGGAAACACTTTCCAGAGGGATTGCAAATTGTATAGACTCTACAGTCCTTTTTGCCTCCGCCTTAGAGGCTATCGGGTTTAAACCTTATATACTGATACTCCCAGGACACTCCCTTTTAGGTTGGTCTATAGACAAGGATAATGCTAAGCTGGACTTCATCGATGTGACTTATGTTTCAGAGATTGGTTTTGAGGAAGCAGTCAATGTAGCTTATGATTTAATAAAGAGGGATGATATAGACTTTAAGGATGGAAACACTAAGACCCATTCACTCATATCAATACACAAAGCAAGAGAGAACCCCGGCATCGAACCTTTGGAATGAAGTGAATTTCTATAAGCGGTGGCTGGTTCGCCTGAGATGGCTCTTCTTTCTTACGAGTCTATCCAGCATACTCCACATACAGTATCGTTCTATCATCTTCCGGGTCTTCCCCTTCTGTGAATTCTTCCAGGTTCCTGACCAGACCGTTGACGAACTCCTTTGGCGGTAGATGGCTGTTTTTATATATATAGTCCATTAGTCTGTGATATGTGTAGAATTTGCCTTCCTTGTTCCTGGACTCGATTATTCCGTCGGTAAAGAGTAGAAGCCGGTCGCCCTTGTTCATCCGGACAGACGCTACCCCATTCTTCGTTTTGTCCAAAGCACCGATAAGGTATCCTTCCGTATCCAGCCGTTCGGTTTTGCCTGTATCGCAACGATAGAGTATTGCGGGATGGTGACCGGAGTTGGAGAAGCTAAGCTCCCCGGTATCTATGTTTATGATGCAGTAGTAAGCGGTTAGGAAGTATGCCAGGTCGCCTATGAACTGGTATATCTCCTCATTAACCATATCTAAAGTGATGTTAGGCGGTATGTCCGGTTTGATATGCGATGTGAATGAGACCTTAGCCATGGTTGTGATGAGGGCGGCAGGCACACCATGCCCGGATACATCAGAGATGAGCATACCATAGTGAGCATCATCTATCTTCATTATGTCATATAGGTCACCGCCAACTTCTTCCATAGCGGAATAGTGGGAAGCGATGCGTAGTTTGCTGGTGGATGGGAAATTGCTTTCCTCCGGTATGATGGCTTCCTGAACACGCTTAGCCATCTTCAGCTCTTTTTGCATGACACGGTCTTTCAGGGAAAGCTCCCGATTGGACTTGTTCAGCTCTTTAGTTCTCTCTTCAACTTTCTTCTCCAGATTCTTGCTGTAATCTTCAAGCTGTTCGTATAATCGTGCATTTTCCAGAGAGATGGCAATCTGAGCGGACAAGAGCTTTAACACTTCGATTCTCTGTCTGGTGAAAGCTCCGCTGATGATGCGGTTTTCAAGGTATAATATGCCGTTTAGCTTGCCTTTTTGTATGAATGGTATAGCCAGTAAGGATAAAGGCTTATAATGCTTTATGTAAGCATCATCACCAAATTGCTTGTCTGTTCTGGCATTGCTTAATACGACTTCCTCCTTAGTCCTTTCTACATAGTTGATAATGGATACCGGTATCATGGAAGACTTATTAACCGTGGTGGACTTGATTAGGTTAACCTTGGACTTGTCAGCATTCCCCTCTGCTTCAATGCTTAACTCGCCTTCCCGGTTTAGTATGATGTATCCCTTCTGTGCTCCTCCGTTTTCGATAACGATTTTCATCAGCTTCTTGAGTAGCCTTTCGGTGACAATCTCCCCCGATATAGCTTGTGAGAACTTAATAACAGAGGATAGGTCTAGACTGTCCGCCATCTCTCCGGTTATGGTTATGCTGGATGTGGTCTTATCCTTGCTATAGTAAGGGCTTAACCTGGTCGGCTTCATATTGTTTAGGAAGTGATGGTCTATTTCGAGTTGTTGGACTTTGCCTTCCGCTTCCCATATCTTGTACGATTTATGAGCTTCGCTTAGATGCATCCTGGCGGTGATTCTCGAGCCTATCTTTTTATAGAAGCGGGATGCAAATTCGTTAGCCAAAGCCTTCTCTATCTGATAGTTGTTCTTTAAAGCATCTCTTATCGCTTTATCATAGTAGGATATCGCCTTACGATAGCTCTTCTTTATACGGTAGAACTCCGCTAGGATGAGATACTCCCTGCATTTATAGTTATTCCTGGTCTTTATTATTGATTTAGATTTAGAAGCTATTTCCCTCATCTTACGGTAATAGGCTTTCTGGTCCTCCTCGCTTTTCTTTTCGTAGAGTGATACCATTGATAAGAAGTAGTCATACTCGCTACCCCTTCTCATCTTCTTATAAAAACTTATATACTCGTCTAAAACCTTTATATCCTCTTCGTATTTACCATAGATAAGCAGACACTTGCTCTTGGTGTAGTAATACCATCCTAAACCGAAGAACTTGCTCTGCTTCATATCCTCCACGAACTTTTCCTCGTCGAAGTCCTCCGTATCGTATGAGGTAGGACTTTCCGTCAAACCTGCCATATTCATCACCGCCCTTTGAAGTATGACCAGAAGTCTTTCCGTGCTGGGATTCTTTATCCTTTTGACGAATGATATACTATTATTGATGTATTGAAGTGTATCGACAAGGTTTTCTCCGGAGTCGAACATAACGCTGGCGGCATTAGCTAGTATAGTACCGGCACCCTGATAGTTGCCCACCTTTATCGCTGAGTGATAAGCCCTCTTATAGATGGGGAGATTGGTCTTGACATTGTTCTTGATTTGGTTTATCTTTAGTGCGAAAGCGTTTAATACGGATTTGGTTATGGAAGGCATCTCAAACTTTTCTGTTAGTTTGTTCGACATAAGCCCCCACTGATACGCTTCTTCCTCCTTACCTATGCTTAATAGATAGAAGCTGTATCTGATGTATGCATACGATGCCCAGGCGTTGTTGCCGTTATCCAGAAGATGATTTACTCCTTTGAGTATGACCAGCGAGGACATCCTGTGTTCGCTCATATAGTCGGATACTAAGACAGCTGTATTAGTCACAATCTCGGTAAATGACTTATTGACGGGTTCGTTGTTTACCTTTAAATTGAATATATCTTTTGCTGACCTTCCGCCGAGTTTTTGCTGGATTTTGGATTCTTCTTCTTGTATTTGCTTTTCTATGGCTTCCTTATCTTCGGGTATGTTAATTCCGAAAGCCATCAATGCTTCTTTACTTGCCTGAAAAGCCTTCGATATCTCCCCTTTTATCGCATACATGGTTATCTTACCTTTAAAGATTTCCAGCTTATCTACAAAGTTTTTTACATGAGAGAGTGCCTCATTAAGGCATTCTTCAGACCGGTCAAAATTGCCGAAAAGCTTTTCATAGTCGGCACTATCCATAAAGAGCTTAAAACTTACCTCATAATGTTTATCCCAATATACAGGTGAGAACAATTCTCTCCCTTTCCTGGAGTATCTTAAGGCGTTCTCGAAAGCTCCCGATTGGGAGGATTTCTCAGCAGTTTTTATATTCAGTCTGATAACCTTGACTATCCTTTTCTCGTCATTCTCTTCCTTTATATAATCGATAGCAGAGTTAAAGTGCATCAATGCCTTTATGGAAGTATCCCCCATATCATAATGATTATGATTAAGAATATAATCGCCTATCTTTACATGGAGCTTATCCCGTTGGGCTTTATCTAATAGGTTATAAGCTCCCTTATATATTTTCTCGTGTATAAAGACATAACTCACTTTACCGTTTTTCATACCGGTCTTTTTAGAGTGCTCTTCATCTTTATTGGTAACGAGGGTAGCATATTTGTATTCATCGCCCAATGGCATGATTAGCCCTTCTTTTATTGGTTCGTTGAGCTGTTCTGCCGTTTCCTGATACTTCTTATCACATATATAGGAGAGGGTTTTAAGGTCAAAGTCCATTCCTATACATGAAGCTAGGCGGAGTATATTTCCGGATTTAGGCGGTAGATGCTTTATCTTCTCCGTCATGAATTCGGCAACATTGTCTGTTATCTCCATATCCATTATAGAATTAAGGTCACACTTCCATCCCCTATCTTCCTGGTCGTACCAGACAAGCTCTGCTTCGTAAATCATATTCAGGAATGAGATGACGAAGAATGGGTTACGGTAAGTCTTTTCTGAAATGATATTAGTCAGCTCGTTTATCGTATTCTTACATCCAATAAAGATATCGGACAAGAGTTGCTGGAGACTCTCTTTGGGTATAGGATTTAGATTAAGTTCCTTTATATTGTAGTTTTGCTTCTTCAGCTCATCCAGCATCCTTAACACTATGTGCGAAGCCTCTATCTCATTGGTACCATAGACACCTATTATGGTTAGGTTCTTATTCTCTGTGTCGGTGATGATGTTCTTCAAAAGTTTAATAGAAGCAGAATCTATGTATTGCATATCGTCGAAGAATAGATATAGATAGCTATCATCGAAGATTTTGAGGAAATCATTGAACACCATATTAAAACGGTTCTCCGCCTCTTCCCCGGAAAGCTCGATAATCCGGGGCTGTTCACCGATGATGTATTCCAGTGAGGGCAGGAACTTAGTCAATACCTGTCCCCTATCACCCAGGGCGGTTTCTATCTTTTCTTTCCACATCTCCACATCTTCTTTTTTAAGGGTGAGTATCTGCCGGATAATTTTCTCGAACGCTTCTATGATCGCATGATAAGGCATGTCCCTTTTAAAGGAGTCGAAAACCCCAGAGGCGAAATAGATTTTATTATCAATATCCGGGTAGAAGAAGCGGGAATGCATATCGTTTACCAAAGCAGTCTTACCTATACCTGAAACCCCACTCACCGTTATCAGCATAACTTCATTAATAGGTTTCTCTTCCAGCCACCTATACAGGGTTACCGACTCTTCATCCCTACCGTAGAGCTTCTGTGGTATCTTAAGGATGGTTGGTATATCGTTTTCGCCTACCTTAAACCAGCTTATTTCATTATCCCTCTCCAACATGTCCAGGCATCGTTCCAAATCGTATTTAAGACCATACACGCTGTTATATCTCTCGTCTGCGTTCTTACGCATACATTTCAGCACAATATCAGATATAACCCGGGGTATGTTCGGTTTAATCTGTTCCGGAGGGGTAGGTTTCAGGGCAATATGAGCATGGACTAACTCTGCCGGGTCTTCCCGGTCAAAAGGTAGCTTGCCGGTGAGCATCTCGTATAGGGTTACACCAAGGGAATAGATGTCTGTTCGATAGTCGGTCTTCTTGTTTATCCTACCGGTTTGTTCCGGTGAGATGTAAGCGAGGGTGCCTTTCAGGGTGTTAACCGTCTCTGCTTCGTAGCTCTCTTTGGTCAGTGTAGATGAGATACCCAGGTCAATGATTTTAACTATGCCACGGTTCATGTTTACTACTATGTTGGATGGTTTTATGTCTCTGTGTATGATGTTGTTATTATGGAGGTTACCGAGAGCCTCGCAGATACTTATTGATAATTCAAGGAAGGTCTTCAGGTCTATGCTCTTCCTATTCATTAGTTTTTCCAGGGAGATGCCGTGGAAGTCTTCCAGTATTAAGGCGGGATTATTGTTATATTTGGTAAGCTCATAGTACTTTATTATGCCGGGTATGTCAAGGTGCTTTGCTATTTCATACTCGTATTTGAATTTAGCGATTGCTCGGGATGTTCGGACATCGTCTTTTAATACTTTAATAATGACTTCCCGGTTCTTATCCTTCTGATAAGCTCTATGGATAAAAGTATTAACGCCTTCATGTATGGTTTCTAGTATATCAAATCTCTTCATATTTTTAATGGTTTTTAAAGCTCATTAAATATCGATAACCAATTAATCCTAATTGCTGTCGAAAAAATATTTAAGCGAGCCTTACCTTTAGAATTTTAATTTTTCTTAACCATATATAATCAGTAGTGAGCGGTATGAAAATTGCTAATGTGTTCTTCTTTTCTGG
>CAYUUC010000103.1:0-11267 GCA_964447635.1 uncultured Spirochaetia bacterium | reverse complement strand
AGTAAACAAACATGAAAAAAATATTGATATGTTTTTTAATAACTATTGCTATAATACTAATTTTTCCTAACTTAAACCAAGCACAACAGATGAGTGATATAGATACTCAAATTGAACCGGGCTCTCCAACAATGATAATAACCACAGTCGCTATAGGTTTAGCTGGAACTGTATTTGGTGTTGGTTCTTTTGAAGTATTTGATTTATTGGGTGATATGAGTTTTGGATTCGGAGCCAGGCTACCAATTGGTATGATTTTTGGTTATCAGACATCATATGGTTTAGAAAACAAATTTTATTTTATCACCCCGGTATTTACAGCACCTGATGGTAAGTATTATAAACGCATCGAATTGTATTATAAATTATCAGTTAGTCCATTTGTAGCATTTAACCATAGACTAATGTTGAGAGGGATATTACCTATAAATTTAAATTTTTATCCGGAAAGACCAGAAGCACATAAAACTGGATTTAGTATTCAGCCTTTAGTTGAGGTTGGTATTTATATGCAGTCCCTTTCAGACCCTGTAAGATTTAATGCAGGAGCCGGTGTATTAGTTCAAATTGGGTTATTTACTATAGGTGCGGTTGGAAATTATGTTATTGCTGATCCCAATTCTTTTTTGAATATAAGCCTTGAGTTGGCTTATTATTTCTAGAAGGAGATATCTAATAATTAACATATTAGTAAGTAAAAATACAAATTATGAAGAAGTAAAACATTACTTTTATTAACATTTTTGCTATAGTATTCATAATGCCTGTAATACCACTAGCTTAGAATACTGTAAAAATATTAATAATATGGAACCTAGTAAAGATATTTTTATATTATATAATATATCAAATTGAAATAATCGATTTATAAGATTTGCGCTTTGCTAAACGGTCCAAACTTCTTTTATGAGTATAAATGATATAAAAGGGGGAAATCTATAATATTATAGATATATCATTTATTTGAATAGAAGTTTGGACTCTTTTTTATATATTACTTAGGTATTATGCATTTCATGAAAAATAAATTAAAAATATAACCATATTCTTATATTAAAAAAGGTGATTTCTAATTTGAATTATTATATCAAATAAAAAATGATTTTGATTTTATTATAGGATATGTGTTAGTAGTAAGGGTTATAATTACTATATAGAATTATAATATCTCGATTTTATCAACTACTAGATATCGTCTTTCAATCTTTGTTTCTTTTCTCATATAGATAAAACTATAATATTTACCAATGATTTTTACTTTATATCCTTGGTACTCTTTAACTAATTCCTGATATATTTCCTGTGATTTATCTATTTCATATGAGATATTATCATCTTCAGTTTTTAATATTAATTTGGGAGGGCTTCCTCTTAAAGAAAGCTTTCCGATGATGTCAATATCTTGATATTTAATCTCTGCTTTATCGATAACTAGGTGATATTTTTCGACAATATCTCCTATATCATTTCTAAAATATTCAGTTCGATATCTTCCTTCCATTATTATCCTATAGTTAAGGAATTCTTCGATTATATCTATAGATTTTTTATTTACTTTTATGTTAATATTAAATGTTCTATCGAATTCATCTACAAAAATATAACTTTCTTCATTTTCTCCATTATCTTTTAATTGATATATAACCCCAATAACTTTAATATTCTTTTTATACTCATTATCTATACCTGATATATTATTGGATATGCTATTATTAACTGGAGAATGTAAAGCTGTTAAAATTGTAGTGGTTAATAAAATCAATATTATCAAAATGACACATAAACATATTTTTCTTTTTAACATATGGTTAACCCTTTATATAAATTTTCGATAAGAATTAAATTATACTATTATACAACACATGAAATATGGTATTTGGATAAAAATTAATATTCTACTTTATATAAAAAAAGTCCATGAGGTTTTGCGGTAAAAATATTATTATCTCTATGGGATGATTTTAGTATTGTATATAGATAATCATGATCTAATCCTTTTTCTAATATCATTATTGAGGTTCCTACAATAATCCTAACCATTTTTCTTAGAAAAGCATTAGCTTCTATATTTATGAATATAAGATTATTATCATCTCTGGAAATTTTTATATCATAAATGGTTCTTACTTTTGATTTAGAATCATCATTTATTGAGCATAGATTGGAAAAATCATGTTTTCCAATTGCTTTCTCCATCACCTTATATAATATTGAGATATCTATATATCCTTTTCTATGCCAGCTATATAATCTATTAAATGGTGATTGAATATAATCATCTGATATAATATATTTATATGTTCTCTTTTTCGCACTGAATCGTGCATTAAAATCGAAATCCACATCCTTAGATTTTAATATTCTGATATCTTTAGGTAGAAGAGAATTTATAGCTTTGTGAAATTTATTAACAGGAATTTTGGAATTGGTTTTAAAAGAAGCAACCTGGTGTAAAGCATGAACCCCAGCATCTGTCCTGCCCGAGCCGGTTATTTTGATTTTCTCATTTGTTAGCTTATATAAGACATCTTCAATCTTTCCTTGAATAGTTATACTGTTTTTCTGTATTTGCCATCCTGAATAATTAGTTCCGTCATATTGTAAATCTAAACGGATGTTTCTCAAGATGAGATTTCCTCAAGTTCCTTGATTTTATGTTGTATACTATCATATAAATCTTTAGCTTTTTCTAATATTGGACCGGGCTTTTCTTTGGTAACCTTGCCAAATCCGAATAATCTACCCATCATACTCTTTATCTTGGAATATCTTTTTATCCTTTTACTATAATCTGGTTCTAAGAAGGATAGCTTATAGCTTAAGACACTGCTTATATATTTTACGCCATCATATTTATAATCATTATCTGTATCAGGACCTAAGTGTTCGACATCTTCCAGTCTTTCTTTTCCCTTTTGTTCATATTCAATGGCTTTATTATAGTAGTATTCAGCTTTTAGATAGAATGTATCTCTAAGGTATGAATACTTTTCCTTATCCTCTGGTTCCTCTTGCGATAGTGTTTCAAATAACCAAGCTGCTCTTAATGATGATAATCCTCTTTTGAAGGTGGGGGCGACATCATTACTCATAAAACTATATGTACTAATTGCTAAGATATAAGAAGCAACCCCATGTCTTAATGTTCTATTCTCTTCAAAATCAATTTGATGACCAAAAATGGTATCGATATATCCTTTTCTCTTCTCTGAAAAATCATCTAATTTCAATTTTTCTTGAGGTTTAACTTTCTTAAAATCTGCTGGATATGTTGCATATAAACATTCCGGGCAAACAATGATTGGATAGATAAGAGGATAGACTTTGCCATATTTTTCCATAGGTTGATATTCTCTTCTTAATTCATCATTTATATTTCCAGCATTTACTCTTTTACCTCTCAATTTTTCTACATAAAATTCATAATCACATATAGGGCAAATTGTCTCTTTTGTGCTTGGAAATGAAATTGCTGAAGCTTCCGGCATAATATAATCTCCGTTATTTATTTTTTGTATTTATCGGATTTTGTTTGAATTTAATAAATAAGTTTAACCTTTTCAATAACGATAATGAAATAGTTTATAAGGTTTATTAATTATCAGTGTTATTATCATTCTCATCTTCCCCACTAATTACTCCTGCTCTATCATCAAATGGGTTTAATCTTTCATAATAGTTGCTGGTATTAGAGAGTGAAAAAAGATTTTTCCCCAAATCCTGTATACTTTCTTCATAACTGTAAATAAGATTGATATAAATTGTTTGTGGAGAATAGAAAATATCTAATTCATCTTGATTTATATTTATGTCATTGGAGAAGTCTAATTTAATATCTTTTGGATAAGTTCCGGTTTCGCTCATTCCTTTTAAATCGATATATGGTTTTATATCTGAGGATTTAATCTCGCTAATTAGAGTAGATGATCCGGTAACCATAAGGCTATCTAGCTTTAAATCTTCTCTATTTGTGATGGTTAAAGATTCATCTATGTTTATATAATCTATACTAATATCAAAAAATTCCTTGGTTTTCTTTGCTTCTTCCACTTCTACACTTATGGTTACTGTTTTATCAACAGGATTTAGAATATCTACATCAATATTAGAGTCTAGAAAGATTAATCCTGTTTTGTATTTGGTGTTTTTGTATATACCATCAATATCTAAAGGTTCTGTGAATATATAATCGATTCTTTTTAAAGATTTCCTTTTCCCTTGTATTGTAATCTCTGGAGGTTCGGTTCTAATGGATTTGATTATATAACCTTCTTTCGGTGTTATTGATACATTTTCCAGGTTTACTCTTATCTTTTTGGATATTATTGTATTAGCTTCAACATCTATAAGAGCTAATTGAACTTCTTTCGGTTCATAGTTATAATTTACTTGGTCTTCGGGTAGTTTTATTTTTGGTTCTACAATTACCTCATATATACCAATTCCATCTTTTACTAATAGTTTACCATCACTGTTAATATACAAGATTTTAGCATGGAAAGTCGTTCCAGTAATCTCTTGTTGTAAGAAATCTCGGTTTCCCCATATATTTACTTTAATCTCAGAAACTGTATTATTCAATGCATCCATGTCTATTTTATAGTTAGGAGGAAGACCAGTTTGTAAATCTAAATCTATATAGTATTCCTGTGATGTAGTAGTAGTAGCATAAATAGCGAACCATATTGATATTGCTAATAATAAAGAAATAAGTTTCATTGGCCAGTTGGTTTTTAATATATTAAATACACTTTTAAAAAATTTCAACATAATTTAGCCTAAGGATTATTAGATTTTGTTATAGTATTATTATCTATCTTTTCTTCATTTTCAAGATTATAATCGTCATTAGAATAATCTTCATCGGAGGTATATTCAGATTCGTCAATGTTGTTTTCTTCACTCTCTTCTACCTTTTTGCTTTCTTCCTTCTTTTTATTTATATTCTCTGTTATTGGTTTTTTATCATTTGTATTATCTATATCATAAGTTTTGCTATGCTTATCAATCCAATCATTAATTTTCTTTTTCTTTTCATCAACAAAATTTGTAAATCTAATCATAAAGTTTTTGAAGAAATTGTCTCCTTCTTCCTCTTTTTCTCCAAGGATGAGTTCTGACAGCATTTTTTTGAACTTATCAATATCTAGATTATAATGAATTTTTCCTTCTTCTGCTATTGATATCTTTCCAGTTTCCTCGGATACGATAATTGCAACAGCATCGCTTTCTTCAGTTATTCCTATACCAGCTCTATGTCTTAATCCAAATAAAGTATCAATGTTCTCTTTAGTGCTGGTGGGGACTACAACAGAAGCAGCAATTACCCTATTATCCCTACATATAACTGCTCCATCATGTAATGGAGTATTTTTAAAAAAGATGGACAATAATAATTCTTTATTTATATTGCTATCTATTTTAACACCGGTATTCTCTATATAATTCCTTAATCCGACTTTCTTTTCAAAGATTATTAATGCACCGGTTTTGGTTTCTGATAAATCTTCAACCGTTTCTGTTATTATATCTATTATTTCGGGGTGTTTTTCTGAGAACAACCTGGAGAAGAATGTATTTGTTCCTAATTTTGAGAATATCCTTCTTATTTCCTGTGAAAAGACGACGATAACAGCTATTGCAAATAACTGAATTCCACTTTGTAGTATATATAAGATTATCTCCATTTTTAGAATGGATGCTATTATAAATACAGCTATTAGAACGAAAATACCTTTTAATATTTGTATTGCTCTAGTTCTAACCAATATCTTATATATACTATAAATCACAACAGATATTATAAATATCTCAATTGGTGGAATTATCCATTGTCTTATAAAAATTATCAGGTTGTCCATCTTATTTTAATAATCCATTTTATATTAAGTTTATCGAACATTTTATCATATTTTTATAATCAAAAACATATACCTTTTTTCATAAATATTTCTGACTTTTTAATTAAGATATTATTAATAAATTAGAGAATATAATTCTATTAATATGATACATATTATAAATATATCACAACTTATTTATATAAACACTAATTCCGGATATATTTAACAGACAAATTTAATTAATTATTAGTTTTAAGGGAATATTTTAAGGAGAAAACAATTTATGAAAAAAAGATTATCATCAGAAATTATGTCTATGCCACCTTCTGGTATTAGAGAATTCTTTGAATTAGTTATAGGAACACCTGGTGTAATATCATTAGGTGTAGGAGAACCAGACTATTCTACTCCTAAGGTTATTTGTGATGTTGGAATTAAAGCATTAAACGATGGTATGACCAGCTATACTTCAAATTGGGGATTATTAGAACTTAGAGAAGAAATCTCCAAATATATCCAAAAGACAAATAAGATAAAATATAATCCTGTAAATGAAGTCCTGGTAACCGTTGGAGTAAGTGAAGCTTTGGATCTGACTTTTAGATCAATTATTAACAAAGGGGATGAAGTCATCATACCTGAACCAAGCTTTGTATCCTACTTTCCAGCAGCTAATATGGCTGGTGCTAAATGTGTTTCATTGAAGACCACCTTTCAGGATAAATTCAGACCCAATCCAGATGATATCAAAAAACTAATTAATGATAATACAAAGGCTATCTTACTTAATTTCCCCGGAAATCCAACCGGTGCCACTATGACAAGGGAGATTGCTGATGAAATAGTAAAAATTGTATTAGATCATGATCTATACTTAATCTCGGATGAAGTATATCTTCCGCTAACTTATGATACAGAACCGGTTTCCTTTGCTGATTATCCCGAATTGAAGAAAAATTTTATCTACTTACACGGTTTTTCTAAAGCATGGGCGATGACTGGATGGAGGTTAGGATTTATATGTGCACCATCTGATATATTAGGTAATGCTGTCAAGATCCATCAATACACCACTATGTGTGTTTCTATCATAAGCCAACTAGCCGGCATAGAAGCGTTAAAAAGGACTGATGAAGTTGTACCGCCTATGAGGGATGACTATAAAGAAAGAAGAGACCTTATCTATGATGGACTGACTAAAATTGGCATTGATACATTTAAACCGGAAGGTGCTTTCTATATATTCCCTTCTATAAAGGACTTTGGCGTTAGTTCTAATGAGTTTAGTAAACGGTTCTTGGAGAAAAAACAGGTTGCGGTAATACCGGGAACAGCTTTTGGGGAATCTGGAGAAGGAAATATAAGGATGTGTTATGCAGCATCTAAAGATGTAATAAGTGTAGCATTGAAGAAACTAGAAGAATTTATTAAAGAGGAATTTTAATTAAGTTTCACGAATAAGCTATGATAAGTGTTAAAGAAGATATAAGACTTGATTAAGATATATATACTATAAATAGGTTTATACTATTATTAGACAGGTTTTAGCTATTATGTTGCGATAATTGTTAAAAAATTTCAAATAAATATTTGACCATCTCATATAGTCTTATTATACTTAACGAGCATTAATGATGTTATCAGATATAAATATTGGGAATGTAGCTCAGTAGGTTAGAGCACTACCCTGATAAGGTAGGGGTCGGTGGTTCGAATCCACCCATTCCCAAACTTTACTGGGGGCGTAGTTCAGTTTGGTTAGAACGCTGCCCTGTCACGGCAGAGGCCGCGGGTTCGAGTCCCGTCGCTCCCGAAGCATTTCTGAAGATTTCTACTATGATTTTGTTGTGTTTAATATCTCCTCAATGTTATATAATTGGGGGCGTAGTTCAGTTTGGTTAGAACGCTGCCCTGTCACGGCAGAGGCCGCGGGTTCGAGTCCCGTCGCTCCCGAATATAAAATTAAATATAATTCCATATAATCATTAAATAAAAATAATTTTAAAAGGATAAATAATATTTATAATAAAATGGTGTTATAATAATATAAAGAGGTAAGACAATGAAATCTATTAATTCATCCAAAGCACCAAAAGCTGTAGGACCATATTCACAAGCAGTATTGCATAATGGGTTTCTATTTATTTCTGGTCAATTACATATAGACCCAGAATCGGGTAAACTTATTGATGGAAGTATAGAAGAGAAAACAAAACAGGTAATGGAAAATATTGGCAATATATTAACTGAAGCTGGTATGGATTTCACTAATGTTATTAAATCTAGTATCTTTGTTAAAGATTTATCAGATTTTAAAAAAATAAATGAAATATATGGTTCTTATTTTAAAAAAGGAACTTTACCTGCTAGAGAAACGATACAGGTTGCCAATCTTCCTTTAAATGGAGATATTGAGATATCAGTTATTGCTGGTAAATAACCATATAGTAACAAGTTATGTATAGATTTACGATTAATATAACCCTAATCAATTCCTTTAAATAATTCTTACTTCTTATTATCTTATTGAATAGATAGACATTTGATTTTTTCATTTAATTTTAGTAAAAAAGTAAAATCATATTGAAAAATTGTATATAATAGTTAGAATTATCATTATGATTAGTAAATTATTAGTAAGAAAAATACTCAATAATATTTTCATAATATAGATAAGATATTTTTAAGAGAAGAATTGAAAACATAATAATATAAGATATTTGACAATAATTATAAAATTCTTAAATATAAAATAAATAGTGGAGATGATACGATATGTCGTATGAAGACTTAACACCACGAGCTAACAAAATTATAAATATACTGGCTCAAGAAGAAGCTAAAAGGCTTAATCATGAGCAATTAACCCCTGAACATATCCTACTTGGCTTAATAAGAGATGGTGAAGGTATAGCTGTGAAGGCTTTATTAAACCTTAATGTTGAATTGAACCAATTGAGAAGTGATATTGAACTTGCGGTTAAAAAGAATGGAGGTACATTACTTCTCGGTGATGTCCCACATTCTCCTCGAGTTGAAAAAATACTTAAACTATCTACTATGGAAGCGAGGGGTTTAGGTCATACATATATAGGTACTGAACACCTGCTATTAGGTATCTTAAAAGAGGAAAGTGGAACAGCAGCTTTAATCTTAGAGAGTAAGGATATTAATGTAGATAAAGTTAGAAATGAAATACTCAGACTATTAGGTCATACTGGTATGTCCAAACAAAAGGAAAAAGCTCCGGTTAAAACTCCTACCCTGGATGAATTCGGTAGAGATTTAACTGAACTAGCTAAGAAGAAAGACTTAGACCCGGTTGTTGGAAGATTGGTAGAGATAGAGCGATTGGTACAAATCTTATCCAGAAGAAAGAAAAACAATCCGGTATTGATTGGAGAACCTGGAGTGGGTAAGACTGCTATAGTAGAAGGTTTAGCTCAAGCAATTGTAGACAGCAATGTTCCAGAACTGTTACTAGGTAAAAGACTATTAACACTCGATTTGGCTTCCCTTGTAGCTGGAACTAAGTATAGAGGGGAGTTTGAGGAAAGACTCAAAAATGTAATGAAAGAGATAAAGAAAGCTAACAATGTAATACTATTCATCGATGAATTACATACCCTAATCGGAGCTGGTGGAGCAGAAGGTGCTATTGATGCTGCTAATATGCTTAAACCTGCTTTATCCAGAGGAGAATTACAATGTATAGGTGCTACTACTCTTAATGAATATAAGAAATATATAGAGAGAGACGCTGCTCTGGAAAGAAGATTTCAGCCTATTGTGGTTGAAGAACCTACAGTTAAAGAGACTATCGAGATATTAAGAGGATTAAAGAAAGGCTATGAACAACATCACAAAGTTAAATTCCTTGATGAAGCTCTGATTGCCGCTTCAAGCCTATCTCATCGTTATATATCCGATAGATTCCTCCCTGATAAAGCTGTAGACCTTATCGATGAAGCTGGAGCTAAATCTAGATTAGCTCATTCTACTAGACCCGATGAATTCTCTGATATGGAAAGGGAAATAGAAAAACTTACCCAGAAGAAAGATGCTTTTGTTAGACAACAAGATTACGAAAAAGCTGCTGAGATGAGAGATAAGGTCAACGAAATGAAAAGGGAGCTAAAAGAGAAAACCGAACTCTGGCGAAGAGAGACCAGCATGGATATACCTGAGATTACTGAAGAAGATATTGCCAAGATTATATCGCAATCTACCGGTATACCACTTTCAAGATTGAACGAGGATGAACAGCATCGACTGCTTAAGATGGAAGATGAACTACATAAGAATGTCGTTGGACAGGATGAAGCAATAGAAGCTATAAGTAGAGCAATCAGAAGGTCAAGAACTGGTCTAAAATCACCGAAGAGACCAACAGGTTCATTTATATTCCTAGGTCCGACAGGTGTAGGAAAGACTTATCTTGCAAAGACTCTTGCTGAGTTCTTATTTGGCGATGTAGATGCATTAATTCGAATAGATATGAGTGATTTTATGGAGAAGTTCTCTGTATCCAGATTAGTCGGAGCTCCTCCTGGATATATAGGTTATGATGAAGGCGGAGAGTTAACTGAGAAGGTTAGAAGAAGACCTTATAGCGTTGTATTATTCGATGAGATTGAGAAAGCACACCCGGATGTGTTTAATATACTACTACAGATTATGGAAGAAGGTGAGTTAGCTGATAATCTCGGTCATACGGTGGATTTCCGGAATACTGTACTTATTATGACATCTAATGTTGGAGCTAAGCAGATATCCAAGGGTGGAGGTGCTTTAGGATTTGCTCAGGACACAGAAGAAAAAACATTCGAGACTATTAAAGATAAAGCAATGGAAGAGTTAAAGAAGACTTTTAATCCTGAGTTTATCGCTAGAGTTGACGAAGTTGTTGTATTCCATCAGCTATCCAAAGAACATGTATCCAAGATTATCGATGTTATGTTAGGTGAAGTATATGATAGGTTAGGAGAAAAGAACATAACAATAAGACTTTCTGCTAATGCTAAGGATTATCTAATTGAAAAAGGATATGATAGGAAGTATGGAGCTAGACCTTTAAGAAGAACCATACAGCGAGAACTTGAAGACTCTCTTGCTAATGAGTTATTAAAAGGGGAGTTTACCAGCGGTGATGAGATACAGGTTGAACTTAGACAGGGCAAGTTGAATTTCAAAAAGGGTAAAAAAACCAAAGATAATGATTCAGAAAAAGATAAAGAAGAAAAAGAGTCCGTTACATCAAATTAACAGAAAGGGATGATATTAAATAGAGTTGGAAGAATTAGCGAGTTCTTTGTTTAATTTTTTACAAGAATATTGGCTAAATATTGTATTAATCATTATTTTCTTAATGTTTTCAGCCTTTTTTTCCGGTTCTGAAACGGCTCTATATTCAATTGACCGTTT
>CAYUUC010000102.1:0-11272 GCA_964447635.1 uncultured Spirochaetia bacterium | reverse complement strand
TTTTTAGATAAACCTAATTTTATTTATTACCATAAATTAAATGAAATTGGTATAATATATATCAAACGGGGAATTGAGGTTATACTCTTCGAGATAAGGATATATTACACTGGTGAGAATGGAATGCTCAGAAGTGGTTCACAGTAATCGATTTTACACTAAATGTCAGTCATATACAAAATCTCAGCGACCTTTCATCAATAAGCCGTCTATCGCAGATTTACATGAGCATCGATAACCTGAATGCTGTGGTTAAACTTAACTACTACTTTTAGCCTATGGTATTGCCTAACACCGTTTTCACTGTATTATAAAGGTAAAGCATAGCTTCTGGTGTCTTAATCCCCCACCAATTGATGATATAGCCATCAACATTGATGATTCTATCCCGGGGTATCGTCCCTCCCAACTGGTGAAACAAGAACTCGGCGTCTCCATCGGTAAAGTCATAAGGTTCGTTGGGCAGGAATAGAACATCGGGTTTATTGGTTTTGATATCGTTAATCGTTACCTGATAGTAGTTTAAGCCGTTTTTCTTCCGGAAGATGTTCTCTCCGCCATTCTTCTCGATTAGGCTTGATATATAGGTCTCATTGCTACATATGATATACGGTTCTTTCCACAACAGATAAGCGAAATGGAAATCCTGTTTCGACTTATCCAAAATGTTTTCTACTCGTTTAATCTTATCTATGACCAGTTCTGAAGCACTCTCCCGGTTAAATATAAAGCTGATGTTTCTTAGAAAGCGTTTCACATCGCTTGTATCGGATATAGATGTTACGAAGAGCGGGACTTGTAGGGATAACCTATCCGCATCGGCTTTGGTATTCTCTTCCACATCAGCAAAAACCATATCCGGTTTAAGTGAAATGATCTTATCCACATCTGGGTCTTTAACCCCGCCGAGTCTGAGGACGCTGGTCTTCCCAGCAGGTAATGGGCAATAATCGGTCACCCCGATAATAGACTTGCCCAAGTCGAGATGTAGTAATGTTTGTGTTACACTTGGAACAAGGCTTACTACTCTTCCTGGCGAACTATGGAAGGTAAATCTGGTGTTAAGGTCATCGAATATCGTTATGATGCTTTCCTCCTTATGGATACCGAATACAACTTCTTTACTTAATTCAAATCATAGCTGGTTAACTCGCTTATGTATTAATGTAATTCGCTTTTAATGGTTTATCAATTAATTATGTTAAGTAAAAACGGATTCTTACGATAAACTTCATAAGAAATCAGCTTTTTTTAAGAAACGAATCTAAATAACAGGGATTAGACCTATGAGTAAACGATTTAGTATAATGATAGCCGGGATGATTTTGCTGTTGGTGCTTTCAACGATGATGGCTTTTGCGGATGGCGATTCATACACCTATACAAAAGACTCCCTCCTCGATGATACGGATGACAAACAGATATACGATACCAGCAGTGCCGATTACCTATTCGAGTATGGGTTAGAGCTGCTCAAAGGAAGGATGTATGAGGAGTCCATCCAAAAGTTCACCGAATTGAGAATCAAATTCCCCGATAAACTGGTCAGTCGTATGAGCCACATATACGAAGGCATCGCCCGTGTTTGGATGAGTAGCGAATACAGAAACGGTATCGACGCATTCAAGTCTCTGGAGAAGTATTACTATATCATACAGAACCTCACCGACTTTGCCGGCAAGCCTTCCGAAGACCTTATCTTGCTTTACACATCGCTTTCGAATAGACTCAGACAGCTGGATGGGACGGACTTCTCCCTCCAAGGTTACATGGAATACTCGCTTCTGTTCTTCGATGATGAGACGAGAAGCAGTTTATACCCGGAGATAGCATATATGCATTACCTGCGGGGTGACTTCTACTCTGCGATTAGTCTATTTGAGAGGTCGGAAAGCTTCAAGTCACAACTCGGATTGGCTAAGTCCTACACAGCGATTGGGGAAGTAGATAAAGCTATCGTTATCTGTAAAGACTTAAAACAAGAAACCAGCGGGAAAGAGCTATCACTCTTGAACAAGTACTACTCATACATAAAGAGCCTCAGCACTACTTCCCCATCCGATGATGACCCCTATTCCATTAACGCAGAGGGAAAACCCATCAACGGCAACTATAAAGTCTTTGTAGGAACATATACCGACGAAAGTACAGCCCGAAAAGCACGAGGAGAAGCTATGAACTTGTTGGAAGGGAAAGAGTTCAGCGTAAACCTCAACTCATCCAATGATTTATACACAGTAGCCAGCGTAAATGTTATTGGATACGGTGAAGCAAAGATAGCCATGGAGAAGCTCGTCAGGAACGGCTATGATAACGCTTTTATAAAGGACATATCCTTCTAAACCTCTTCTAATATTGATCCCACCAATCGATTATCCGTAATGCCCTCATGGTATTCCATCTGCTGGGTTTGCCTATCTTCTCCATCTCGAAGTAGGTTCTACCGGGATGGTTATCCTGAAGAGGCCATGTACCATCCTTACGCTGTTTCTTCATCAATACCTGGATGGCATCTTTCATCCGGTCATCAGGGTCGACATCACAATCCTGGAAGTAATCCAATACCCGCATTATGTCGTAATACCATCTGGGAGGGAACGAGAAGCGTGTCATCCTCTCATCTACCACCTCACCCGTCCGATGCGACTTATATAGCTTATGTTCAAGTAGAAACTGGCGAGCCCTTTCCTGTGACTCCTCTACCTCATCCAGCATCTGATGGTAATTCTTCTCATACTCCCTTAACCCTTCAAGGACATTAATCGTTGTATGAAACGAGCTATGAGTATCACCTTCATAAGACTGACAGTTCCATCCGCCATCCGTCATCTGCTGTTTGAGTATGTGTTTAACGAGTTCATAGACCCGTGGGTCATCATATAGGAAGTATGCGAGGATCGATAGGACCATACCTGTTACGCATGTTTCGCTATGGTTGGTAGACTTGGGTGATATGATTATCCCGCCGTCTGAGTGATAGCCATTATCCAGCAGGAATTTGCATCCCTTATGAGCCTGTTCGTTATCTGTAGGAAGAGCCATTCGCTTGAGTAGAAGCATGGTATAAGTAGTGGAAGTCCACTTCGGCGAGTAGAGCTCCTTAGCCCATGATCCTTCCTCATCCTGAAAGGATAAGAGCCTAGCTCCCCATCCCTCAGTGACAACCCTCTGCCTTTCCTTATCCAAATCTTCTTCGTCGATTAGGGAGAAGTCCCGTAGAGTCTGCCATCGGATAGCCGGGTCGCCGTCTTCTAACCATGCTATGATTTCCAATTTGTCTTTCATATCAGCCTCTGCTTTTTCTATAAGTCGATGGGGAACCAATAAGTCATGTCATCCACTTCTGATGGTATCATGCCGACTTTCCAGCCGGTAGCAGTGGTTTCGATGGTATAGTAATTCTTGTTTTTATACCTGTAGTGGGTGCCTGTTCCCATGTCTACCCCGGCTATAGCATGGAGGTAATGGGAGCTATACAGTATCAGTGTGTCAAAGCCCAGGTCTTCCAGTATCATACCGAGTAACAAGGAACGGGTATCGCAATCACCCTCGTTCCTGATGATGGTGTTAAGCGGGGGAGTTATTTCGAATATAGTGTCCTTGGGGATGAGGTATTCGAAGTGCTGGGTAAATGTCACCACCATATCCAAAACCTCTCTTCTAGATAGATTATGCTTATCTCTTGCATACCGAAAGATATCAGATATCCTTTCCACCCTGTCCTCGTTAGCATCTCTCACCGCCAGATAGACAGCTTCCCAAAATTCGTTCACCGTGGAGTATTCATTGGTCAGCACGCGATAGTACTTATTGTCCACCCATGAGTATCTGGTTTTGTTATAGACAACATACTCCAGTTCGTTCAATTCTGCAAAAGCTCTATCAAGAATATCTTTAGGGACTTTCCATGTACCCTGCCACCATTTATTACCGGATCTCCATTTTGTAACCGAGGAGGACAGGTTTTCTTCTAATTCTTCTATTGGTTTTTCTGCATAGTATTCCTCAGCAATGTCGATAGCTTCATCTTTAGGTGGTTCTCCAAAACCGTCAAGCACTTCGTCAAAGAGATTACCAAAGACATTATACACCACAATAATAATAATGATGAAAATAATAACACCTCTTAATTTACCGCAAAACCCTTGACTACTTGCCATTTTTAAACTCCTTTATAAAATAGATTTGTGTCTTATATTAAAACATGACTTATAATTCTTGTATAATAGACACTTAATAGAGTTTATTCCTTATCCAAATAAAAATTCTGTCGAAATTCAATACAATAACAATAATAATTCTCATTATCATAATTACCGGTATCGCTTTATCATAATATAAAACACCACTTGGCACAATCCTTGATATAAATATAATTAGCCAATTAAGTGTTTAAATAAAAGGAGGTGCCCAAGTGAGTGAGTTTGATATTTACAATTTAGAAATAAATGGGCTCTATGTCAAGATAAATTTAAACAAAGAAAAAAAAGAAAAAGAAGTCATCATGACTTTTCAAGGAGTATCTCCAAATCAGAACATTGATAGACTTCACTCTTATTTAAAGGATGTTCACGAAAAATTAATCGAAAATAAGATAGAAAATTTAGTTCTGGATTTCTTTAATCTTCAATACCTTGACAGAGACGGTTTTGTCGAAATTATCAAATTTGTGCTGATGGATAAAAACGAAACCAGAAGCACAAATAGATACAACATCACAATCCTATACGATGGTGACAAAACATGGGAATACAACCTGTTTATTCTATTAAAAAACTTATTCTCGGATATCGTTACCATACACCCATTGTAACGAAATTGAATAGCAAATAATTACAATACAATTTGGTAAAATCCGTTTTGCTTAGGAGGAGTCTAATCTCAAGACACAGACGCTTTTTCGATTAATACCGATTATCATGAGGTTGGACTTCTTCTTTTTTCTATATAAGCAACCTCACATCACCTACCAGAAGAATTAATACAAAATAAAACCAACACTTATCAAAGCTTTTGGTGAAAACCGATTATTATCTTATTTTAATATGGTTAAATCACAAAAAACCAAAAAGCAGGGACATTATGGCAATAACCACAATAGGAAATAACTTCTTATACCTCTTAGAAGACATTAAGACTAAAGACCACAACAGCAAAGAAGCATACTATAACAAAGCCAACCAACACCTTAGTGAGAACGAATTTGACCAAGCTAAACAGAGCTATAACCGGGCGCTCCAGATTGACCCGGATTTCGATATCGCCTTATCCAACCGGGCTGTTGCGGAGATATACACCGGCGAGTACGGCAACGCTATCGCTACTTACCTTAAAATGTTCGATATACTCAAGAAAGGACAGATTAACATCAAATACAATATCGCTCTTAATAATCTTGGTGTCGCTTTCATTCTCTCCGGTAAACATAATGAAGCAATAAAGATTTTCGATGAACTCATATCACTCAATGATGAGGATGAACTAGCCCATCTACATCGAGGGAATGCCATGCTGGAGCTTAAAAACTATGATGAAGCACTTAAATCATTCGATAAGGTTACATCCATAAACGATAAAAATGTGCTGGCATTCTTCATTAAGGGTAACCTCCACTTCTGGAGAGAGGAATACGACCAGGCTATACAAGCATACAACCGGTCGATTGAAATCAATCCTGGCTTTACCGAAGCATACCGGAACAAGGCTAAATCCTTATCATCGGTGAAAAAGTATGAGGAAGCATTTAAATGCCTGGATCAGGCTATAGAACAATCACCGGAAAATACCGACTTGCTACTGGATAAAGCTAACATATACCTACTCCTCGAAAGGTTCAATGAAGCGGAGGAGCATTACAACCAACTTATACAGATAGACCCACAAAACAAGAATGCCATGAACTATAAAGTGGTGGCTCTATTCAAGCAAGGTAAGTATGAACAAACTCTACAAACCATCGAAGACATACTAAAACTCGACCCCAACGATAAGGACGCCATTGATAGAAAAAACCTCATCGAAAGCCTGTTGGAAAAGCAAAAATCCGGACAAGTCGATGTAAATCAGGAAATGGACCACACCAATAAAGGTAAAACACAATCCAAAGAAGGAGTAACCGAAGAAAGTCTATCCATCGAACAAGCAAAGAACAAATATGGAAATCATTGGATAGCCTTTCAGAAAGATAATATAAATGAATTTGGCGATGATACTATGGGAAATGTGATTATAGCTGATAGGGATTATAAATCGTTCACCAAGAAAGTAGATAAGGCTTCGGTTAAAGGTCTATACTGCTTCTATGCGGGTAATGGACATTGATAACCTAACCATCAATAGAATAAGACTATTAACACAGGAGATAAACCTATGAGACAAAAGATAAATAATAAAAACCACATAATCAAAATAAGGGAAGTAGAGATAACAGCAGAGAACGGCAATCGTACAACCATAGACATGATGTTGGATACCCGATCCATCGGCTCTTCAATACTCCCCTCCGTTGCCAGGAGGCTTGGATACGATACAGGAAGCGGATTACTGGGTATAATAGGTGGTAAATCGAAGCATATAATGGCGTCTTCAGTCTGTATAAAAGGTAAAACCCGCTCTACTAATGTAAAACTAAACATCTTCGACAACGAAAAGCTATCCGAGTTTGGTATCGAGGGCTTCCTCGGTCTGGACTATATCGGCGACTACAGATTGGTGATAGACTATAAAGCAGGCTTCCTGGAAATAACCTCATAATATCATTTAACTAGCCAGCTAATCATAAAGTGTTTTCTGTTTAGCTTTTCTTTATTACTTATATTATAAAGAGACCAGCTAATGATATAAATGATGAAAGACGGAGGACGAATCTATGCTTAATTTTAAATTCAATATGTCTACAAAAATCATTTTTGGGAAAGACCGCATCGATGAGGTAGGCAAGGAGATAAAGAAGTATGGCAACAATATACTCATGGTTTACGGTGGTGGAAGCATCAAGCAAATCGGACTATACGACAAAGTAGTCAAGATGTTGAAGGAAAAAGGAATACAAATCACCGAACTGGGCGGGGTCAAACCCAACCCACGCATATCAAGTGTCAGGGAAGGCGTTAAGCTATGCAAGGAAAAGGATATCGAATTTATCCTACCGGTAGGCGGGGGAAGCACCATCGACTGTTCTAAAGCTATCGCAGCAGGAAGTCTGTATGATGGCGACCCCTGGGACTTCTTCATCGGTAAAGCGAGAATCAAAGACGCCATTCCACTGGGGACGATACTCACACTATCCGCAACCGGCTCCGAGATGAACGGCAACGCTGTAGTAAGTAACCCTGAAACAGAAGACAAGCTTCCCATACGCTCCTCAAGGATAGTTCCGGTGTTCTCCTTACTTGACCCCACTGTCACCTACTCCTTACCACCAAAGCAGACATCCGCCGGCGTCGTTGACATATACAGTCATGTGATGGAACAGTACTTCTGTTCGGTGAAAGACGCCTTCGTAACGGATAAGCTATCGGAAGGCATCTTCAAAACTTGCATACACTACGGACCAATCGCCCTAAAAGAGCCAAAGAGCTATGAAGCAAGGGCAAACCTAATGTGGGCAAGCACCCTCGCTCTAAATGGACTACTATCAATGGGTAAAACCCGTGGTGATTGGGCAACACATGCTATAGAGCATGAAGTCAGTGCTATATATGACCTGACGCATGGAGTTGGTCTCGCTATCATCGCACCAAACTGGATGGAGTATGTCTACGAGGATGATGTGGATACATTCTATCAATATGCAAAGAATGTATGGGGTATTGATGGCGGTGATAAGAAACATGTGGCAAAACAGGGCATAGAAAAGACTCGGAAATTCTTCAAATCACTAAACATCCCGGTAACTTTGAAGGAAGCTGGCATAGATGACTCGAGGTTAGAGGAGATGGCAAAGAAAGCCACCAGAAGTGGCGATATAGGTGACCTGAAGAAGTTAAACAGCGATGATGTGTTGAATATACTAAAAGCGTCTTTCTAAATTAAATGGTTTAAAATTTTATAATCATGTGTAAAGGAGATTTTAAATGAAAAAGAGTTTTTTATTGATTTTAGTGTTAATCTTGGTTTTAGCAACCATTTCTTTTTATGGTTGTCCTCAAACCCCGTCAGACGGAGGGGACAGCGGCGATGCAGGCGATGGCGGCGATAGTGGTGACAGCGGTGACAGCGGCGACAGTGGGGATGGGGGCGACCCGGGTGTAGAAATAAACGGCAACAACTGGACAGAAGCAACCGATGAGCCAGCTTGGGAAGACAGATATGGTCTTACTAGCCTTGCTTATGATGGAAAGCTATGGCTGTTCGGAGGAAGAACTCAATCCCAGGCAGTAGCAGAAGTATGGAACACAACAGACGGTATAAACTGGACGGAGATTACAACCAGTCCAGGGTGGGATGCGAGGACTTACCATGAATGCCTTGTTTATGATGGTAAGATGTGGATTATCAGTGGTTTAAAAGACACCCCAGGTGATATAACCTTTCTCAACGATGTATGGTACTCAACAGATGGGACATCATGGACAGAAGCAACACCTGATACAGGATGGGCAGGAAGAAGGTCCTTCTCTGCTGTGGTATTCGATGATAAGATGTGGGTCATCGGTGGTAGAACAGGCAACAATGCAAGTGATTTCCTCGGTGATGTATGGTACTCAACAGATGGCATAAACTGGACTGAGGTCGCCAGTAGTACGCCTTGGGGGCCTAGAAGGGGTCACCGGAGCGTGGTCTTCGATAGTAAGATGTGGGTCATCGGCGGTAACAACTCTGATGTAGGTACATCAAGTAATCCCTTAAATGATGTATGGTATTCGCCGGATGGAGTAAACTGGACGGAAGCAACACCTAATGCGGGATGGAGTGCCCGTTTCGACCATCAATGTCAAGCATCATTAAATAAAATATGGGTAATAAGCGGGTCTGGTAGTGCTACTGATGTATGGTACTCAACAGATGGAGCATCATGGACGGAAGCAGTCTCTAACCCAGGGTTTAACGCTGTAACCAACTTCTCAAGTGCTATCTACGATGGTAAGATGTGGATTATGGGTGGAATTAACTTAATATACAGACAAGACCAGGTATGGTATACTGATTAACTATCTTACAACATTTAATCTCTATAAAAACGATAGAATGCGTTAAAACAACATAAGACTTGTATATAATTACACCAAGTCCAAAACTAATACCAATATCCGTTAATTTTAATAATATTGGGTGAACCCCTATTCTATCTTCTCTCTTGTTAAGGTATAAGAAATAGTAAAAGTTTAGGCAATTCATCTCCTAGTCCCCCATTAACTGCGTCTCCGCAGAAGACAAAGGGATGGATTAGAGGGATTCTTTTTAATTGCTTAAGATTAATGCTATCTATGCTTTTTAGTCATGATTAAAAGTGAACTTAATAATTCTTCCGTCACCAATGTCCAAAAACTTTTCTGACTCGTGAATAGAATGACCATCTCCATCTTTATCCGGTGAAACATCTTTGAGCTTCTTCTTCGGTCCTCTATCTTTAAACTTCACAGTTGCTTCTTCTAATATGCTTTTCACATCATCGAAAGAATAATTACCCCAGTTATCATCCTCATAGAGAAAATCAGCTAAATAAGCCAACTTTTTATTTTTTTCCTTTGTAGCATAGACATATATCGTCTCTTCTCCTCTAATATCGTCTAACTCATATCCAATGTTTGTCTCTTTCGGTATGTAAACGGTTTGAAACGGGGGAATCGGATTTTTCACTTTAATGTTCGGCCAAGGGAATAGAGAATATATCGCATTTGATGAGTCAACCTGGAAGATGTAGATATAGTATTCCTCGTCGCTTTGTAACTTTAGCTTATAGACATCTCCCGAGCGTAGCGTCCCGCCTTCATTCAAGGAAAACCAGTCTTTTGATATACCGGACTTCCATCCCATCAGCGACATAGATAGACCGGGCTTCTCTGTTTCTTCTGAATTGCTCATGGTAATGAAGAAGTCCCCGATAGCTTCTTTCATATCTATCCTTGGTATCTGCTTATATTTAGGATTCTCATCCGACCAATATTTCATCTTGATGTAGGTATACTTTGCCGCTTCATTGAAAGTGACATAGCCATTCCCATCCCCCGCAAAGGTGTCCGCTTCTCCTGAAAGGGCTTCGCTGAGGTATAACGAGAACAAGCCATGTTCCATATCCGGTAACTCATAGGAGTATTGCTCTTCCGAGGTGGAATATAAGACTTTGAACCCCGTCGATGAGATATCATCCCATGATGAAAACCCATCATCAGACTGTAACCCAGTCCCATAAAGAAGCGTCGTATCGCTGCCATCCGTCGAAGTGTCACCGGTCTTACTCTTATATGGATCATTACGGCATGCATCGATGAAGACCATCACCTTAGCTTCTTTCTTTATATCATCAAGTATGCCCAGGACCTCGTCCAGCTTAAGCCCTGTCCTTTCAATATCCTTCGGGTTGGTCTCTTCAACTGCCATGTAGTTCTTACCGTTTACCTCGAAGCCGTGACCGCCGAAGTAAAAGATGAGAGTCTTTACATCATTCATCTTAGCCAGCATTAATGTATCATTCAGTATCTGCAGTATGTTTTCTCGGGTGGGCTTCCTTCCTTTCTCAGTAGTCATGAACTCGACATCGAAAGCTCCTTGATTCTCCAGAACGCTCTTAATGGCTTCGGCGTCTTCGATGGTATAGTTAAGGTCTCTTATATACTTATAGTCTTCCACACCCACTATGATAGCGAGTCTATCAGACGGGTCTTCGTAATCACCGCCCTCGGTCTTGATTACATCCCTCGTCTGGAAGTCCTGTGTGAAAAGCCATATTGTTGATAACAACAATACCGCAATCAAAAACATCATTAAAATACTTTTCGTTCTCATTATGCCTCCTATAGGTTAATACACCTTTTATATAACAGAAATCCCCCTCATCATCAACCATGACAGAGCAATCCCTTTAATCATCGTCGTCGTCATCGTCGTCGTCATCACCACCTACTGCGAAGTCACCACCCGATGATACGCTTATAGCATCCTGACCTGATCCGGTCAGCTCCTTGTATAACATCCAAAGATGCTCATCCAGGTAGGATTTGATGTAGCTCATGTAGATGACGCCGTCTTTGTTCTCCAGTGCTTGAATGATGGCGTAGGTGAACAGTCCCCCGCCGTACTTGTTAGCCTCCGCTGCGAATGCATCATCAGG
>CAYUUC010000101.1:0-11572 GCA_964447635.1 uncultured Spirochaetia bacterium | reverse complement strand
ACCAGTAGTGAGCGGTATGAAAATTGCTAATGTGTTCTTCTTTTCTGGAAAAGAAGCAAAAGCATTACTTTTTTTAGAAAAAAGTAACAAAAAACAATCAAAATAACCGTTTCTCCGAAACGCTTATTTTACTTAACTTTACAAAGTTAAATTATTCTATATATCTTTATGTGAAATAAAAAGATATTTTTACTCATTCAGATAAGAAATCACATAAGCAAAAAATGTACCGCTCAGTTATGATAAAAAACCTTCCCTGCAGAGAATAAGTATCCTCGCTAAGAGAAAGTTTTATAAATACAATTCAGCTTATATGTAATAAGTATCTTTAGTATAGATTAAATCTTTTTAATAATGTTTTTTTAATATACTTATTCTTTGTTTTCTTCTTCTGGTTGTTGTTCTTCTTCAATCTGCTCTGGCTGTTCTTCTTCTACTCTTTGATTGTTCTTCTGTGATACAGCAGTAGCTCCACCACCATCCACTACATTAGCGATATATGCTTTATTTACTTCAATCTTTACGCCATTTCCTATTTTTCCAACGACGAGATTATCTTTTATACTTACTACAGTGCAGTATAAACCGCCTTGGGTTAGGAATTTATCTCCTTTGCTTAGATTGTTTATTTTTTGCTCAAGTAGCTTTCTTTGTTTGCTTTGTGGCCTTATGAGTAAAAAGTAGAATACACCTATCATAATAGCTAAGGGTACTAATGACATTAATATATCCATTTAATTAAACCTCCGTGATATTTTTGTGTTTATGATTTAAATTGATTTTCTATATTGTATTGAGGGTATATATATAATAACACCGCAACATATATAATTAATTTATATTTAATCCGATATAAAGTAACATTTAGACTTTTCGGGGTCAAATTTTATCATATTATTTAGTAAAGAATAGTATGAAGGAAAGTCTATATCAGCACCTACACAAGTATGTAAGATTATGGTGTAAAGTCTGTCCCATCGTCTATCTTAAGACAAAGCCTTACCAGCATCTCTATTGCATTCTCTATATCAGACATATTCAATACCTCGTATTGATTATGCATGTAGCGTATGGGGATAGATACCAGAGCTGTTGCAGCCCCGCTTATCGTCTGCATAGGGTCAGCATCAGTCCCATTACCAGCGGGTTCTGCTTCTAACTGATATGGTATGCCTTTCTCCTTGCATATCCCAATCATCATCTCCAGTAGCTTCGGATTGGTGTTCGCTCCTCTCGCAAGAGCAGGACCTCCACCCAGCTTTACATTGCCATGCTTCCTCTGGTTGGAATGTGGTGTATCGATGGAGAAGGTCATATCGATAGCGATGCCGATATCCGGTTTAATAGTATGAGTAAGTGACCTTACTCCTCTGGTGTGGGCTTCCTCCTGACAGGTTCCGCTTGCATACAATGATGCTTTAAGCTGACTCTTCTGTTTGTTAACCTGCTTCAGGACTTCCCCGGCTATAAATGCTCCTGCTTTGTCATCGAAGGCTCGTGATGCGTAGATGTTATTCCTAAGCTTCATCATGCCATTATCGTAAGTAATGGGGTCGCCAATCTCAATTAGGTTCTTCGCTTCCTTCCCGTCTTTAGCCCCTATGTCTATGAACATATTATCTATAGAAGGGGCTTTCTCTCGTTCTTCGTTCTCCATTAGATGTATGGCTTTTCTGCCTATCACTCCGGGGATGTCTCCTCCCCTTGTTTGGATGATGACTTTGCGTGACTGTATGATAGAGGTGTCCACCCCGCCAATCGTTCGGAAGTAGACGAAGCCTTTATCATCTATGTAGCGAACCATGAAGCCAATCTCATCCAGGTGACCTGCTAGCATGATTTTAGGTTTTACCCCTTCATTAAGTATTGCACATAGATTGCCGTGACTATCAGCTTCTATGCTGTCTGCATGGGGGCTTAGTTCATCTTTCCAGACCTGCCTTGATTGATATTCAAAGCCGGCTGGGGAGCGTGTTTCCATTAGTCTCTCTAAAAATCTGGTTGAGCTTTCTTTTATAGACATAAATTATCCTTTTATTATGGTTTGGTTCTATTCCCATAAGGGAAGGTTTTACTTTGATTCTTCTTTATTTTCTATATCTTCAATAATCTCCAGAGTGATTTCGCTTATCTCCTCTTCTGAAGGTATATCGATAGATTCGATATGAGTTAGAATATATTTGGAAACAGGGACAATGTCAACCACCCTATTGGAATGATTATTGACGGTTTGTTCGAAGAGGTTTCGAGACAGCCTTGCGTTACCGAAGAACTTATCCTTTTTATCGTATTGGGTTTGTAAGATATATAAAAGTTTCTTCTCTGCTTCCTCGGATAATTTATAATCCATATTCTTGCAGAAGTATTTGAAGATAAATAATAGCTCTTCCGGTGAGTAGTCCGGGAAGTTGATGTATTTGGTGAAGCGTGATTTTAATCCAGGATTGGCTTCTATGAACACCTTCATCTCCTTAGGGTATCCTGCTACGATAACGATGAGTCTATCCCGGTAATCCTCCATCCTTTTAAGCAATACACTAATAGCTTCCAGTCCGAAGTCATTCCCATCAGCACCTTCCGGTTTAAGTGAATACGCCTCGTCGATGAATAAGACACCATCCAATGCGGCATTCACTGCTTCATCAACCTTGGGGGCGGTTTGTCCGATGAACTTTCCAACCAATCCGGCTCTATCCGTTTCTACTATATGTCCTTTAGCAAGGACGCCTAATTCCTTGTAGATTTTACCTAATATCCTTGCTATGGTTGTCTTCCCTGTTCCGGGATTGCCGAAGAAGACGCTGTGTAAAGAGAGATTGGAGCTTTTTAGCCTTTTCTCCTCTCTTAGCTTTTTCACCTTGATATAATTTACAATTTCCATTACCTGTTCTTTGACTTGTTCGAGTCCAATAAGGTCGTTTAATTCCTTTAATGTTTCGGTGAGTATCTCTTTTGAGACTTCATCATCGCTTTCTACAATCTCATCGATGCTTCGTTTTATTTGGCTGGTAGTGACTCTTGGTGTTCTTCCTTCTTTTGAGGAGTACATCTTTAACCATAATTCACGCAGTGTTTTAACTTCACTTTTCATAACTTTGTTATCGGCTTTTATTATATAAGATGCCATTCTATAGAGGCATGCTACTATCTTATAGTAATAGCTTTGGTTATAGAAGGAGTCTAGTATCAATATCTTATCCAGCTCGGATAACTCATCGATGGTTAACTCTTGCTGAGAGTCTAAGTAACCAAGGTTCTTAATGTATTGATGGCTTTCATTGGTTAGGTTTTCTATATGGTTTGCAAAGCCTTCTTCATCTTCCAGCAATGTTTTTAGCTCGGTTATTTTTTCTATGTCGCTGTTGTTTAGGATATTAAGGACATAGTAAAGGGTTACGATTTTCTCTTCCGGAACTAATACATTATCGGCAATACCTATTATGTATGATACCTTATGGAACAGGTCGTTAATGATTTTCCGGTATTCTTCCATGGCTTTTTGGGCGTGCTTCTTTTCAATGATAACTAGGACATGGTTTAGGTTCTCGGTTTCTATGATTATATCTTTTAATATCTTTGTTGATAGCATCTTGATTCTTCTCCATATCTATTTACATAATTTGTTTCTATATATAGGTTAACGAATAATATGTGGATTTTCAATAATTGCTAAAGATTAAATAATATCCTTACGATAACTGCCACCAGAATACCATATATAATCCCAGTGATAACTTCTATAGGTGAGTGACCTTTAAATTGAGGGATATTCTTTTTCACTTCGATGCCTTCTTTATCTATGATTTTCCTCGTTGTGTCTAATGAGACTTCAACAGCTGTTCTCAACTTGAGTATATCGTAAATCACTATACCGGCTATCACCACACATATCGCAAAGAGAGGCGAATCCCAACCTTGGTTGAATGCTATCGAGAAAGTCAAAGCTACGATGAATGCGGTATGAGCTGATGGAATGTCTCCATAATGCATGAATTTGGTTATGCTTAGCTTTTTACCTTTGAATAGGGGTAGGAAAATCTTGAATATCTGCGAACTTACTTGGGCAATTAGGGCAGACATCAGTGGTTCATTAATAAAAATCTTCCAAATATCTTGAAGTTTAAACAACTCTATCAATACAAGTCTCCTTCACTTATGCTTGTTTTTATATCACCTATGCTTATAAACATTTTAATCAAAATGTTAAATTAAGTAAACAAAATAATGACCATAAAATTGACTAAAACTTATTATATAGATAAATTTTATCCACACAGTCTTAGTCGGAGGATAATTAGAATGCCGTTAATCATAATAGAGAACCACGATAACAAGGAAATACCATGTAATCCATCAATAAGCCTGCTTAATAATATATTGGCAAGCGGGACTAATATCGAAACCATCTGTGGTGGAAGAGGTAGATGTGGCAAGTGCAGGATTAAGGTGTTGGATAAGAGTAAATATGTCACTCCGGTAAAGGATACCGAGAAGCATCGCCTAAAACACCTCATCGATGAAGGATGGAGACTAGCCTGTCAAACTTATTCCTTAAGGGATATCAAAATTTACCTTCCCAATCCTGGGTCCGAGGAAGGGATTATAGAAGAGTCGGATTCCTAATGTTTTTTATTACACAAAATTTCAAAAACCATGTTTTATGATGCATTTTTTGGTTTAGGGTGTTATAATTAATAATTTTGGCATATTATTATATGCTGAGTTATTTAAATGCTTAATTATGCAAAAATTGTTGAAATATTACAATGCTGTGATAAAGTAATTATAAAGACATCTATAAACCATGAGAGAATTACCGATTATTCATATCTGTTGTTAGGGAAACGGTAATTTAAAGAAATGTGTTGTAATGTTTTAGCCTTTTTTTAAAATAGCAGGAGGAAGGATTAAGATGAGAAGTGGAAATTCTCTTTATATTAAATTATCGATTATCATGCTTATACTAACTCTTATATCTATCTCTTTTTGTACTCCATATTTAATACCAGGGGATAACCCATACGGAGACGGAGACGATGGAGTAACCGATAATGACGATTATGAACCGGATAACTCTCCCAACCAGGCATCATGGATACAGACTTCCGGAGAGACCCAATTGCATCATATATTCAATGAGAATGGTGTATATGATATCGATTATATCAAATTCGAAGCCATAGAAGACGGCACATATAGAATCAATCTCTCTGAGATTAAGGGCTTCGAACCTGAAGTAACACTCTACGATACCGATGGCTCCACGGTAATAGAGATGAAAAACACCGGAACATACACCGGTGATTATGACTGGTGGGGATATGACAGCGACCACAACTACTCAGCTGATGAGAAGGAGTCCATCATATTCCAGCCTGATACTGCTGGTACATACTATGTCAGCATAAAAGACATCTATGGTGCTCATAATAGAGGAAGCTATAAAGTTAAAGTGACGGCAATCATAGAAGTGGGAACAACCAGCCTTACCGCAACATCAGACCCGTTAAATTTCGAAATCGATGTAGAATGGGGTACTATAAGCGGTGTGGATGGATATTACCTATACAGAACAAGCATACCACAAGATGTCGGTAATCCTAACTATGATGACTTTAACTTGATTAAAACCCTCTCTGAAACAGAGTTCGCCGATGATGATATCGAGCCGAACAAGGAATACTTCTATTATGTTCAGGGATACATCGATAGTAACCTTGGTGACCCAAGTAATGTCGATAATGCTACCTTTGACTGGACACTGTTTAAACCTACAAGCGGTCTAATCAACGCGTCTGAAGGTATACCTAATGAAATACAGATTACACTGGAAGAGAAGATTAGCTACGACGAAATCATCAGGTATGAGCTTTACAGAGCAGATGATGTAGCAGATGACCCTTCCACTTATGTTCATATAGGTGATTTCCAAGGTGATGACCCTGTGGGTACAACCATTACCGATACCAATGTTCAGGCTACAGACCCGGCTACATATTATTATTACTGTGTGAAAGTTGTAATCGAGATTAATACTGTAGAGTATTCATCGCAGTATTCATTCTTCGATAGTGGTGCGGCTGGATTACCACCGACACAAAAAACCGAATAAGCATATAATCTAACATTTTTACTACTTTAACGGGGATATGGGTAATTAGACTAAATGTCCATATCCCTTTTTCATTAGGGTTTGTGAATAATTAATTTAATTAATCGAGTATATAATCTAACAGATTGGGTAATTTGAGCTTCTTCATTGCTCTGGTTAGATGGGTATGAACGGTACCCTTGCCGATATTAAGTTCATCAGCAACCTCCTGAATTGATTTGCCTTCCCGCCTCAGCTTCAATACTTCTATCTGGGTTTTTGATAGCTTGGATACCTGCTTCTTAGACTCCTCTAATAGATTGGCGAGTTCCATAAACTTGATGCTGGTGCAATCCAAGTTGCATACAGAAATAAGGCTGGATTTGATTTCTTCATTGGTGGATTTGGTTATGGTTATAATCTTATCAATGATTGTCTCTATCCTTGTTCCTTTCTCGATATAATCTACACCAAGTTTTCTGACTTCTGCAAAGGTTTTAACATCTGGGTACGCAGTCATAATGATGATAGAAATTTCAGGATGTTTATCTTTGATGATTTTGGCGCAATCTATACCGGATTTCTTTTTAAGAACCACATCGATAAGACATATATCCGGTTGGAAGGGGGAGTTAAGCTCATTGAGGAAGTCTTCAGCCGATGAGTATTCCCCGTAGATTATTATTCTGCTGTCATGCTGAAGTATCTTTTTGAGTGAATATCGGTAAGATTTATCATCTTCGATGATTGACACTTTTATGGTTGATGTTTTTCTTGTTTCTGTATCTATCATTGGTCCATCTATCCTAATTATTTTATTTATGCAAAATCAATCAAAATTTCTTTTATATATAAAAATATAATATTGAATTTGGGAAATAATAATAGCTTAATCAGAATTTTATAATTAAATCTATTTAAAATCTTATTCTGAAGCAATCTTACATTTATATTTAATAAAAATAATCCTTGTGGTTTAAAGCCTATTAACATTTTATTATCATTATAATTAATGTCATTATGTTTTAGAATCCCTCATCTATCTTCTCCCTTGTTAAGGGAGAAGGATTCGTAAAAGTTTGTGTAAAATATATTCCCAATTTTACTATTTCCTCTCCTTAATAAAGAAAGGATAGGTGAGGATTCATATGCGTAAATTATGGGTCGTTATGAAATCAACTATAGTATATATGTCAGAGTCTATGATAAAACAATAAAAAAGATAAATGGTTAAACAGAGATGAATTTAGTATTAGTTTTAATCATAATTGTTTATGAAGTGGTAATGCTATCGGTATTAGCCTTCAAGCAATTGAAAGGTATAACAAAAGGTTTAAAATTTACCTTCAGACACCTGTTATTATACCCTTTGATATTATTTATTATTTATTCTATGATAATCAAAACTCCAGATTTATATCGTATCCTTATTCTAGCAAGTTTCATCGTTATATTACTTTCGGATAGCTTTATCATATACTCATTCAAAGTCGGAATTTTCTTATTTGCCCTTTGTCATTTAATAAATGGTATTAATTTTACCATACTAGAAGTTATTTTTCATCCTATAAGCATAATAATAGGCATTGTATTCCTTATCATCAATATATTTTTATATAGAATTTTGTATAAAGTTCTCACCAATAATTCATTAAAGATAATACTATTCATATATATGTTGATAATCTATTATTCAGCTTTTAAGGGTATCGATATATTATTGAGTGGTTATTCTATTAAAACATTGTTTATCGCTCTCGGTTCATTCCTGTTCTGGCTATGCGACGTACAAATCGCTGGATATCAGTTTATAAAGGAAAATGAAAAGTATATAGATTTATTTAAGAAGATAGAAAAAGTTATGTATCATTTAAACGGAATTACATATTACAGCGGGTTGATTCTATTATCATTTTCTACATGGTATTAATGCTTATTTATTCTGAAAAGTCTCTATCCCTTCCCAATCACTGGATGGTTTATTGGTCTGATAGTTCTGGCATCTTTTTGTATATAGTTTTGCTACTGAGTCATCAGGATTCCTTTTAATGATTTCTTCAAATAAGATTTTAGCATCTTTGAAATTCCTTTGGAAATATAGTTTCAATGCGTAGTCAAATTTCCCTTTGGTTTCATTCTTTAACTTAATCTGTGATTCAGCATTATCATCGAATACCTCGAATATAGAAAGTGGTTGCCGTCGACCTTTTACCCTTACTTTGCCTAGGAATCTATAATTATATTGATTGGAGTCGGATAATTTGGTCAGGGTTTCCATACTAATGATAATAGATAGACCGAATAGCTTAGTCAGTCCTTCCAATCTGGAAGCTACATTAACAGCATCACTTATGACTGTCTCGTCCATCCTCTCATCTTCTCCGATTGTTCCGAGTATTAAAGTACCAGTATGTAGACCGATTCCGATTTTGATAGGAGGTCTGGATTTATTGTTTCGTTCTTTGTTAAACCTGATTACTTCTTTTTGTATCTCTATAGCAGATATAAGAGCATTATCGGGGCTGTCAGAGAAAAGAGCCATCACAGCATCACCGATGTACTTATCGATAAAGCCCTTCTTAGCCCTGATTATAGGGGCTATCCTTTTTAGGAAGGAATTGAGGAAGTCAAAGTTCTCCTTAGGAGTCATTGATTCGGATAGAGCAGTGAATGACCGTATATCGGAGAACATAATGGTCATGTCTTTTTGTATATGGTCTCCCAGTTTTACATCGAGTATACTCTCTTTCTTGAGTATGTTTAGGAACTCATATGGTATGAATCGTCCATAAGCTATATTAATCTTGGCTAGTTCGATATGCGTTTTGATTCTTGCTAGGAGTTCATTTTTGGAGAATGGTTTTGTTATATAGTCATTCGCACCTGAATTAAACCCTTCTATTATATCAGAAGTCTGGTTTTTAACCGTGAGCATTATTACCGGGAGTTGGTTAGGGGGATACTTCTCCCTTATTTTCTGACATACCTGGAAACCGTTCATCCTAGGCATCATAATATCCAGCAGGATTAGGTCTGGTACTTTGCCATTTCCTTCCAGCTTATTAAGAGCTTCTTCTCCGTTATTGGCTTTGATTACTTTATAGTTATTTAATAGCAAATGATTGGACAATACTTGCAGATTTACCATTTCATCATCTACGATAAGTATAACATACTCTTCATCCACCATTCTAATCTTATCGGGTTTGATTAGTTTGTCTTTCCTAAAACGGGTAAACATGGGGGCAAAGAATCCGCTGTCTTTATTCTTTGTTATGGTATCACCAATCTTATCTTTAACCGTTTGTTTAATAGATCTCTTTTCCAGTACTTCTTCTTTGTAGATAGGTAAGGTAAAGGAGAATGTAGAGCCTTCTCCTTCTTTAGACTTAACGCTCATTCTGCCTTTGTGTAGTTCGATAAACTTCTTGGTAATACTCAAACCTAATCCTGTTCCGCCGTATTCCCTGGTGCTGGACATGTCTACCTGCTCGAATGGTTTGAATATACTATCCAGCTTTTCTTCTGATATGCCTTTTCCTGTATCGGATATCGATATTTCTATATAATCCTCGTTCTTTTTCTCTGCTGTGATGACGATTTCACCAGCTTCGGTAAATTTTATGGAATTGCTGATGAGGTTTATCATTATTTGCTGAAATCTGTTCTCATCAGCGTAAACTGGTGGCAAGTCCTTCTCTATCTCGTTTCTTATTAACAAGTTCTGCTGGGTGATTAGCTGTTCGGAAATTGACACAACGACATCGGTTATAGATTTAATGTCTATCGGTTTCTGGTCTAATTTTATATCGCCTTCTTTGAGCCTGGAAAAGTCTAGTATGTCATTAACAAGGTTCAACAATCTTTTCCCGCTGTATACAATCAAGGATAGATTGTAATTGGTTAAATCGTCTAATTGCCCAGATACTCCACCGATAAGAGACTCGGTTATACCGATTATACCATTTAGTGGTGTTTTCAATTCGTGGGAGGTATTAGCGAGGAATTCATCTTTCATCTTATTTATCTTGTGCAGGTTTTGGATTAATTCTTCTTGGGCTTTCTCCTTTTCTTTCCTCATTATGCTTATTCTTCTGCCCAGGGCGGTGGAAAGTATGATAATGCCGAAGGTTGCACCGATTTGCATACTATAATTCGTTATGGCATTGCTGGGAAGTATGGTGAAAAGCTTTAATACATGTATAAACATCCCGAAAAGTAAGACCGACCACGCCGCTAGATAGAATTGTGCCGGTTTATATTTGTTTTTAACACAGATTATGCCTATTGATATTACAGTTACTACGAATATCACCGTTAATACTGACGCTATCTGGTTTAGTATTGAATATGGCAGAAATAGGAAACAGACAGATGATGCACCATTGAGTATAGCTAGTCCTATTAATACTTTGTTGAGTTTGGGGGTATTTATCCTGGTCATAAGGAAGCTTTTGGAGAATAATATACCCCAGAATGATGTGAGGAAGACGAAGAAGACATCTGCCTTATTGCCTATAGAGTTTAACCATGGCCATAGATATTCATATGATAGACCATTGTATGAGAATTGAAAGAAACCAAAACTAACTATGAATAATACATAGAAGAGATAGCTCTTATCCATAAGATAGAAAAACACAACCAGATTATACAAACCCATAACTATGATTATTCCAAAATATATCCCAAGGAGTAACATTATATTATGGTCATGTCTGTAAAAAGCGGGTTCATTCCATAGTCTTAGCGGAAGCATAGTTGAACTTACCGTCTCCAGCTTCATGTAATATGTGTTCTCGCTATGTGAGTTAATGCTAATAGGGAAGAGGAAGTTTTCGTGTAATATTATACGTTTATCGAAATCAAAAGATTGTCCTATTATAATAGGTTCTTCATTTTCCGGAGGATAGAAGTGTATCTTTTCCCAAAATGGATAACTCAATTCCAGTAATAAATCTTTATCTTTATTAGTATCATTCTTTAATGTGAATCTTATCCAGAATGCAGATTCATTATAACCCCAATTGGGAATCTCTTCTTCACTTTTCATAAAACTATAAGAAGCTCTACCGGTTCTTACATCATTTATTGTTAGGGTTTTTTTTGTATCTTCAATATATTCCAGATAATTCCCTAGCATTATACTTTCTGTTAAATCTCCTACATTAAGTTCAGGAAGGTCATCTATTTCTGTACTACTTGAAAATGATGGGCATGAAAAGACAATTATTAGTGAAAAAATTATCGATAAGTAAATCAGAATTTTGTTATTTATAAGCATTTTACTATACCAATTTCCCTAAGGCTTAATAAGCACCTTATGTTATTGATAAACAAGTATACATATTATACAAATCTCTAATATAAATAGTAACCATTAAATACATATTAATCAATCTAAATATCACTATCGACTACTTAGTTTTCTATACTTTTGCAAATTTTACTCTTTCAGAGAACAGCACCCTTAAGGGTGCG
>CAYUUC010000100.1:0-11602 GCA_964447635.1 uncultured Spirochaetia bacterium | reverse complement strand
TCAAAAAAGAATATACAGATTCTTCATGATAATCATAATGACCGTTTGGAAGTGTTGTAACTTTTATTATACCTTCTTTTACATATTTAGTTAAAGTTTGCCTTGTTATTCTTAATAAATTTAATACTTCTTTTGCTTTCATACAAATGAATATAACATATTTAAATAAAAAGACAAAATATATTTTAATGTTATTAACCTTTTATTTTACTAAATTTTTTTATTTACTCTATTTTATATTTATATTTATAATAAAATGCTATTTATATTTAATCATCCTTACCATTAAGGGTGTCTTTAAAAGACTTCCATTTAATCATTAATAGTGTTTTTTAGAAGAATTATAGAAGTAAGAGTCTTTAAGATGATGGGGGAGATAGGATTAATGGATGATAGTTTCTCGGAATTTGTTAATGTAAGACATGATATATCCTGGGGGACTTCTCGGGATACTTTGTTTGTAAGTTCAAGGATGAATCTGCCAAAATCTACTTTTATCCTTCCTATAGCTGTTACAGCTTTACCTTTTATCCTTGGGGAATTAACCGGGATTATCGTATTCCTTGGTCTATCTTTCCTCATCATATTAGCTTTTTACTATATCTATAAAAAAATCATCTCTCATGGCTTCTATAACGGTGTAATACATATCCAGAAAGATACAAGAGTTATCGAAAAATCACAAGGACTAAAGGTGCTGAATTGGAATGTGGTAGAACTGGATGAGAAGCACATCATCGTTCAGGATGTCTATACTAAGTATACAAAGTATAATAAAGCTTCTTCAGGTAAAATTATAAATCCTCAATATGATACTTATTTCCGTATCTATCTTATACCTGAATCTTCCCTAAGAGAAGAAGATAATCGTAACCAATATCTGGATAACATATTAGATAACCTTATCATATTCACCGAAAATCTTAAGATAAGGAATTGGCCAAGATACGAACCACCGCCTTTGCCCAAGGATGCTATATTGCTATACGATAATCGTAGCTTTGAAATGGTTAAGGTGATATCACGTTTCCTTTCCTTGTCATTAGATATGACTATATTCGACATGATACCGGATAATCCAGAGTACATAACCCCGGAAGATGCCAACAAGAACCTAATAGAGAAACTTGACCGTATGGGCTATTCTAAGGACAATATCCTCAGAGCATACAGCTATATAAAAAAACCAAAGGGTAAATGCATCAATGAGTTAAGGAATGGGATACTCCTGAAACAATATGCCGGAAACCTAAAGACCATAAAGATTATAACATGCTCTATATTGTTTATACTAACGATAACGGGAATAAGCATTAGTTCATTCAATCCCATAGGCTTAACCTTTACCATACTGCCTATCGCCCTTCTATTTGTGGTTATATTGCTGAAGAAGGTCATAATGCTTAGCCGGGACGGGGTGAGGTCTTTGTTTACCATATTCGATTACCACATAGGCATCGAGCAATTTATTCCCATCGAGGAGTTGCTGGCGGTTCAGGATGTGGGGAACTCTCTGTTCTTTGTCGGCAAATATGATAACATAATGAGTTCAAAAAATAAACCCCGCTATTCAGAATACGCAGAGAAAGCGGTAAAGAGATGGCTAATACAAAATTTAGAATATTTAAAGAACCATATCCAGCATAGAAAAACCAGCAAAAAGACCATAAACAATTCTAATTTTGACAGATTTATGGAAAACAAAACTTACTTATTCACTAAAGAAAAGATCGCTGAAGAAGGAGAAGAATCAGGTAAAGAAAATCAATCTACTTGATTTTAGTGAAGACCCTTCTTAGTTTTAAATAAACCATGTATATCAATGCAAATAAAGGATTATCTATGAATAAGTATCTACCACCAACGGCATCATTTTGCATATTAACCCGATTGGATAGCAAAGACCCGGATAGTCCGGTTCTGATAACCTCAGTTAGGGGGGCTTTCCACCATTGGGTCTTTATTATTCCATTTATCATGATAAGCCTGGTTATAGGTTTGGTCAATAGCTATCATCCCGATACCATAATCGCTCTAACTACCGGTTACCTATCCATACTGCTTATCCTTATCGTGATATGGTTCTTAACTAAAGCAATCCCACGTATAAAGTATAGCGGAAGAATCATTATGGAAAAGGGGAGTCGCCAGTTGATTAACAAGGGTATCTGTAAGCTTAGTTTTAAGAATGTCAAACTGCCGGATAAGTGTATTCTGGTCTCTGATGAGCATATAAAAACCATGGACAATAAGCATACTGGAAGCAAGATGCATTTCAGCACATACCGCCTTTACGCTATACCTATGTCATCACTGGGGGTGGATAAACCAAGCCAGCCCTCACCTGAAGAGATAATGAAGAAAGTCGTTGAAATGACCGACAGGTTAAGCATATTGGATAGCGATGAGTTCAATGCTTCAGATATTGATGGGGTCTCCCTGCTATACAAAGGCGAGAGGTACGATCTGGTTTATCGTATGGCTGAAAGCATCAGCAAGGTTTATGATGCACCTTATGTTGACCTTATGACTGGTGAGGAAGCATACCATGCCCCGGGGGAAGAACCGCCTTCGCTAATCGAAAAGATGAAAGCAGATGATGAACATTATAAGAAGCTGAAAGAAGAGTACTCCAAATTCGAGCAGGAAGACTTTTCGGGAGTTAAAACCAAAAAGGAACGGGAGACTGAGCTTAAGATGCGCTTCTCCGGCGGGGTTATAGGTAAAGTGGTTTCTGCTCTTCTACTTATTATATTCACCATCACGGGTTTACTGGCAATCTATCCGGCGGAACACGGCTACCTCTTTATGATTATACCGGTGGTCTTCCTGATGCTGATTTACTACCGGAGAACATGGTTATGTATAACCGATAAGGGGGTACTTATGCAAAGGTGGCTATCGGCGTTACCTCTCGCTAAAGAGAAACATCTCCCTCTTGAAGAGTTAAAAGAAATCTTACCAATGGGTAAAACTCTTATATTCTTCGGAAAAGAAGGCGGTATAATAACCACAGTGTCCAATAAAGAAACAGCCTACCTATCCATGCTTAAGATTAAGCTATGGATTAGTGAAAATGTCCTTTCTTGAATTTAGATTTAGAGATATTTTAATAAAAAGTGAAGCTTTTTTATAAATTTACTAATCGATTTTTCCAATATTAGTTACTTTTAAACAATATAGTATATAAGTGGTTTATTTTAATTAATACAAACATTAAAACCAATTATCTATGAAAGGAGACATAATCCTATGCTAAGAAAGCTAAGTTTAACCTTATCCATAATTATGCTTATGCTGACAGGTCTTACCTTATCATGGGGGCAGGAGATAAGGGAAGCTAAGAAAGAACGCCTCGCTGTTATAGTAGGCATTGATGAGTATACCATCATGTCTTCATTAAGATATGCGGTAGCCGATGCCAAAGCTATGAAGGAACTACTCGAAGAGAAGGGCAACTTCACCATCGATTACTACGCCGATGATGGAAAGAAGGTTAACCGGCATAACATAATGAGAGCAGTAGAAGACGCGAACAATGCCGCCAGTCGTGGATGGATAAAGACCTTTGTATTCTACTTCTCAGGACACGGTTTGGAGAAGGACGGCGTACAATACCTTGCTACAGCCGAAACCGACCCCGGTTATCCGGAAACCAGTGCTATCGTCTTAGATGATATACTCGACTCCATAAAGTCTATCGAAGAGAATGCTAAGGCAATTGTATTCATCGATGCATGCCGAAATCGAGGTAAAGACCGCAAGTCAACCTCTGATGCCTGGACTAAGTATGACGATTCCCATGGTTTAGGCATCCTATATTCCACTTCTCCGGGTCAATTCTCTTATGAAAACTCCAATCTTGGTCACGGTGTATATACTTATTACCTGATGGAAGCCTTGAATGGAGAAGGGGACTTCGATGGGGATGGATACATCACTTTTGACGAAGCCAGCCAGTATGTCTGGTATGAGATGAAAGAGTGGTCGCAGGATAACCCGAAAAAGGAGCAAGTCCCAACCACTATGGGAACTGATAAATCAGGCAGTTTCCCAATAACAGCAGGTAAGAGGAAGAATGCCGCATTGAGACTCAGCTCCATTCAAGAGAAAGTGGTTAGGCATTTCTTAGGAAAGCATTCCGGTAAGTTATACAAGAATGACCTTAAAAGCATCAAAGAGATTAAGATATACGGGAAAAGCAAATCCAACGACTGGTTGGAAGATAACGGATATATGAGATTAACAGGGATAGACGAGGATGATATCAGGGAGATTGTATCCATGTGCGACAACCTGACCGAGTTAGGTCTATGCTACTACGGGATTAAGGATATCGGCTTCTTATCTAATCTTGGGAAGCTGACCCGGTTGGAACTTTGGGGGAATGACATCGTAGATATAAGCCCATTGAGAGGATTAACACAGCTGGAAGTATTAGACCTGTTGAGGAATGATGTTAGAGACCTCAACCCACTAAAGTATCACTATGACCTGGAGAAGCTGTATCTAGAAAGGAATGACATCAGCGACTTATACCCATTACAGAACCTCACCGAACTGGAAGTTCTTTATCTAAACCACAATGATATTTACAATATTGACTCTTTGTCCGGCTTAAGCAACCTTAATGAGCTTCTGCTTGATGATAACAATATCAAAGACATTAGCCTACTCAAGACTTTATATGATAAGGGAGCTTTCAGGAAAGACATTAACCAATCAAACATAGTCGTAACCAATAATGGCATGGACATATCCGATTATTCCAACAATCGAGAGGTACTGGATTACCTTATCAAGAGGGGTGTTGCCATTAAGTGGAAAGAAGGTAATAAGTATTCCGAGGAGATAGTGTTTAAGAATACATCTGTGGAGAAGATAATCCGGTATTACCTTGCTGAAGACCACGAACCGATAAGCAAGTCTGATTTAAGCAAGATTAACCAGATAATGGTTTATAAATACCATGAGAATTTGGAATTCCTGAATGGTATGGGATTTTTAGGCATATCATCTATCAATGTTGATGAACTGTTGGCTATCTGTAATATGTGTCCTAATCTGGATTCTTTGGGTATTGTAAATGCTGGAGTATGGGATTTAACCCCGGTAAAGAACCTTACCAATCTTAAGTTACTATTCATGTCTCATAACCAGATTACAGACCTATCTCCCTTGAAGAATTTGAAGAAGCTGGAATCGCTGATGCTACCTTATAATCAGATTGAGGATTTATCTCCTATAAAGGTCTTGAGGGAAATAAGCTTCCTTTGCCTTATAGATAACGAGATAGACAGCGTTTACCCTCTAAAGAAGCTTAAAAAGCTTAATGTTCTACTTTTAGCTGGTAATAATATTGAGGATATAAGTCCTATCAAATATCATTCTAATATGAATGATTTAGATTTACGGTTTAACCAGATACAGGACTTTACACCGCTTAGGACAATGTATGATAATGGGTCATTCCGGGACTCTGAAAACGAGGTAAATATCGAGAATAATGCTGCTTCTTTCCCTTACGGTAGTAATAACAGAAAGACAGTGGATTACCTAATTAATAAAGGGGTTAATCTGCTTTGGAGAGAAGGCAATATAGAATAAAACCCATCATATAAATAAAAAAGTAACTTCAGTATAAGTTATTTTATTATCTTTATACATAATACATAATGAAACAAATTTTATTTATTAGAAGGGTGATAAACAAATAAAGTAATCAAGATTATTAAGAATTATCCGGATAAGATTTGTTATCAAGGAGAGGGATCTATGAAAAAATTAATAATTTTGGTTTTTATTCTTATCATATCTTGTACCGGAAACACCGGTGAAGATAATATTGTAAATATACCGGATAAAAATCTTGAACAGGTCATTAGAGAAGGACTTGAGTTAGAAAAAAACCAGAATTTAACAAAAGACATCCTCCTGGAAGTTGAAAGCATTATTCTTGAAGAAGGTGATATCGCTGATTTAACCGGATTGGAATATTGCATCAACCTCGAGGAGCTAAACCTGGCTAAAAACAACATTAGTGATATTTCTTCTTTAACCAATCTTAACGACTTGAAATATTTGTATCTTAACGAGAATGATATATCTGATATCACCCCGCTGAAAGGCAAAAGTAAACTTGAAGAACTTGACATGTCTATGAACATACGAATAAGCGATTTTGAACCTATACTCGAACTTGCAGACCTTGAATATCTAGGATTAGGCGGTTGTGATATATCAGAGGTATCATTCATGCAAGGATTAGCCAATCTTAGGGAGCTTGAGTTGTGGGATAATGAGATAGAAAACATAACTCCACTGGAAGAATTAATCAATATAGAAAAGCTGGATATAGACGAAAACCAAATCAAAGACATAAAAGCCTTATCAAAATTAGAGAAACTAAAGATACTCACCGCTTCTGAAAATGATATCGAAGATATAACACCCATACAAGACTTAACCGGTCTAACGGCGATTAATTTTGCCGTAAACAGAATCGAAGATATAACACCTCTTACCAATCTCACTAATCTTAAAGCGATAGTCCTTGCCGGGAACAGGATAAGCGATATAACTCCGCTGGGTGATTTGGTATCAAATGGCGGCTTACCCAAGGGTTCAAAAGTCTTTTTACAAGGGAATAACCTGGATTTGGAAAACAATGCTGAAAACCGGAAAGTCATCGATATGCTTATCGAGAATGGGGTTGATGTTCAATATTAATAGGGTTACATTTATATATTTTATTAGTTTAAGTCACTATCATCTTTGATATCATCATATTTTACTAGGTCTTTTTCATCCTGGGTAACTTTGAAATATGATACAAGGTCAATGAGTAATTTTGTTTGAGATGCAAGTTCTTCTGTGGTTGCTGCGTTTTCCTCAGCAGTGGCGCTATTATTTTGGGTTATTTCTTCCACCGATGATATACTAGTGCTAATTTCTTCGATTCCTGATGCCTGTTCCTGACTTGCTTCTAGAATTTCCTGACTAAGTGATGATATTTTTATTGCTCCGTCTGTTATTTCATTAAGTTGTTCGGATGTATTATTCACTAGGGTATTTCCTTTCTCTATATTCTCTATAACTTCATCTACTTGAGAAGCTTTTTCGATATTTTTTATTATACTTTCTATTCTATCCGTTGTTTCTTTTACTGATTCAGAACTTTTTTGAGCGAGTGTTCTAACAGAACCCGCTACTACAGCAAACCCTTTTCCATATTTACCAACTCTTGCTGCTTCTATGTCAGCATTAAGTGCTAATAAGTTAGTTTGGAAAGCAATATCATCGATTACTTTAACGATGTTTTTTATATCCCCAGTTGATTTTCTAATTGTATCGATAATTCTTTTGATATTCTCTGCGGACTTATATATATTATTCATAAATTCTACAAGCTGTTTCATTTGCTTATTACAACTTACAGCATTTTCTCTGGATACTTCGGTTTGATTATTGGTTTCTTCTATATGTTCTACACTTTGCTGGACTTGAGAAGAGATTTCTTGAGCAGAAGAAGAGATTTCTTCGATGGCAGCGCTTTGTTTGAAAGACCCATCCGAAAGGTTCTGACTGGATTCGGCTATTTGGTTGCTACCTTCATCGATATTCTGAACAGCAATGTCTATTTGTTTGACCATTCTATTAAGGAATTCGAGCATCTTATTAGCATAATCTGTCAGATTATTTATTTCATCATTGCCTTTTAGATTAATCTTATCCAAAGTTAGGTTACCCTCGGAAATTTCTTTTACCAATTCTACCGTAGGTTTAAGCCTATTTATAATTATATTTCTGATTACAAATATGAATATAACAGTCATAACCAAGATAAAACCAGCTCCGATAATGATTAAAATTGGAAGGATCGAAGTAGCAACTTTAATAAGGTCGTCTTGGTATATGGAAATGCTCAATATCCAGTTTAAATCCTCTAATTTATAGTAGGACATATACTTGGTCTTACCTTCCCATGGGTATGAATAGAAACCGGTTTTAGTGTCTGATTTTATAGCTGGATTCATCGTTTGTGCTTGGTTGGTTAAGAGTATATCTGAATTAGGATGAGCTATAACATCGCCTTCTGCATCTACAAGAAAACCATATCCACTATCGATAAATGTCTTATTCAATAGTAATTCATTGCTTATTAGAGACATATCGACAGAAATAGCGAATATACCAAGAAAGTCTTCATTATCATCTCGAATTGCTGATGCAATATTAAAAACGACGTGTTCAGTCACCTTAGATTTAAAAGCATTTTTATCCATATAAACTTCATTTTTTCCGACTTTTCTGACACCCTCCCAAAAATCATACTCTTTAATATCATTTCCTATAAATTTTTCTTCGGTATGAGAAACTAGAATACCATCTTTATTAGCAATCATCACAGATTCATAAAACTCATTCCTATTGCCTAAATTCTTGGAAAAATCCAGTAATATGGTTTTATCACCATTCTTTAGTTCATCGATAATATCTCTTCTCATTGAATTAACATAAACAAGGTCTGATATATCCCTGAACATTGATTCGAAGAATTCTCCAAATTGTGTACTATTACCAGTAATATTTTGTTTTTGCATGATAAATGATTGGTTGAATGTTTGATAATACATTACAACAGCAACTATCACTATCATAATAATTATAGAAGGAATAATAAAAAGATTCAATTTACTAGATAATTTTAAACCTCTATTTTTATTCATATATAGGTCTCCTTATTAATACTTTATATAAAAGTATTTGTCATATTTAATTTATTCTTTGTATGTAATTTTCAATATCTTAAATAAGAATTATATTAAAATTTGCTTCATTTGTGTGGATTTGTTATTAATGACTATACTCAGGGTAAACTTAACATCCCATCCTCAAGTTTAAATTATTCAATATATTAAAAGTATTTGACTGCTTATTTTTAATTTTACTTATTATATATGGTGTATATAGATTATTATTTATAAAATAGTTAGATTTTCAATTAAATAAATATTAATTTAAGTAAAATCCCTATCTACAATATTATTAAATATTATGGTAAAATCCAAAATTTATGTAAAACTTATTAATAGAATGAGGGACTAATCTATAACTTATAAAGTAATCAAATGATTTAAGAACCCGGCACTTTTATCTGAAAAAACTTGGAATGGTCTCCATGAAAACCGCTCGAAGAAAATTTGAGCAAAGACGAAGTGAACATTTTCTGCTTAATTATATTAAATAAACATCTTATGCTTTAATATACCGGTTAATGCTTTATCAAAATCCTGAATCGCTTTCTCCCGCCATTTCTCTTGGGAAGGATAAAACAAATCTAAGAAATCATCCTTAACCCACTTTTCAATCGACTTATCAGTAAAGCCTTCTTGCAGGTTATGGTGATAGAAGGTGTTCTCGTTTTTTATCGCTTTTATCGACTTTATACCGTTAATAAGACTATCTCCAATTGTTCCAAACTCAAAAGCACAGGCGTAATAATCATCAACATCAAATTTTTCCTCGATAAGTTTGTATGAATAATCGGTTATGTCTCCTTCAATACTGTAAAACTCTTCCGGATTAGCTTTTTGGATTAAAGGGTAGTCGAAGTTTTTCTCCATCTGCTGTGAGCCTGCCTCTTCATACTTTGAGTTTACTATACTCATCTGATAACGTGGTCCGTAACCGGTATGAATATCAATAAACACAATCTTCGAGTAATCCTGGAATGATTTATTAAGCAAGTTGATAATATAATCCGTAGCAGTCTGTATTGATTTACCACCGTAATAAACACCTTTTGGATACTGATACTGACCGAGTGAAAAGGCTATCTTCAGATTATCAGCTCCTATTCGGATAATAGACTTTATCAAGAAGGAGAGGAATCTGATATTCTCTACTACCTTGCTTTTTACTTTCCTATCTGGATTAAGGATATCATTAATCTTTGTATAATGTATATTTATCGAATTATTAAATGTCTCAAAATCATCGACGAAGTTTCTATTTAGGTCAATATTGTTTTCATTCACCCGTCTAAAGTGCTTCATCCCCCATGGGTTAATAGGATGAACAACAGCGAGTCCCGTATTCGCTGGATTCAAAGCATAAAATTGATTATCCATAAACTTTTGTATCATCGCAGAACCAACATAACCTTCAATACCATGTAATCCTGTTGTGATAATAATGAGGTTCTGCTTTTTCGATAGAGCATCACATTGTATTGTATTTATTGTAAGATTTTCATCATTATCAACCACATTCTTTTGTGTAAGTGTGGCATTGCTCCACCTTTTTCGTATATCGTCATATCTTTCAATAAAAGCCTTTTTTGATTCTTCATAAGAATTATAGAATATGTTTTTCATAGTATTTCCTAATAAGGTCCATAGTTGATCAGCATAGCGAGATATAATACCAGGACCGAAGTAGCCAGAACAATGATTTGTAATTTATATGTCCATCTAAGCCATTTCGGATAGTTGACCACCGTAAGTCCAAGGCTAATGAGCAATACCGCATTGGTTGGATAAAACATGTTGCTGAATCCATCACCGAGGGTGAAACCCAAAACCGCTATCTGCCTATTTATACCGAGTAAGTCGACAAGGGGTATGATAATCGGAATGACTAAAAATGCCTTGGCAGAACCGGAGCCGATGAAAAAGTTCAGAACAAGTACCAGCGCAAATATCAGGATGACTGATATATATGGAGGGTAATCTGATATCGTATTCGATGAATAGTAAAGTATTGTATCCATGATACCGCCACTAGTCATGATATGCTTGATGCTACTTGCCATAAGTATAAGAATGATTGCCGGAGATAAACTTAATGCACCTTTTCCGAAAGTCCTCAGCAATTCTTTTACACCCAGACCGGCGAACAAACCTGAACCTATCCCACCAACAAGGAATAAGAAACCGATTATCGGTAATAGTATGTCAGAAAGACTATTAAATATAGTGGTACTAAAAATGAATAAAAACATAATCCCAATACAAGAACCAAACCATATTAATGCTTTATTATTATTGCTTTTGTTGTTTGTGTCCTCATCTATATTTGTATTTAGGGATTCCTTTATGATTTTGTCTTCATGGTATGTAAGCGATTTTGTAGGGTCTTTCTCGATTTTACGTACATGTATATAAAGAAAGAGTGAAACTACAGCATAAACCAATATGAAAATCAAAATTCTGAATCCGAATCCCGAGTAAACCGGCAGACCTGCAAGTTTCTGGGCGACTGCTACTGTGAAAGGATTCATCACACCTGCGGCAAATCCAAATCCAGTAGCTAATATGCTCATACCCAACCCGGTAAGTGAATCCCATCCTAGATAGAAAGACAGGGTAATCATAATGGGAACTAATGGTACAATCTCCTCGAATATACCCACAAAAGAACCGATAAACATAAAGAGGAAAACAATACTGAACAAAAGAAGGTACTTCCGCTTGTTGAATAATCGGATGATTTTCTTTAGGATGAAATCGAGTATTTTACTGTAATTTAGGACATAGAAAGAACCCCCAATAACCAGTAAAAAGACTATTATGAATATTATAACGGTGGAATCTTCTCT
>CAYUUC010000099.1:1489-11666 GCA_964447635.1 uncultured Spirochaetia bacterium | reverse complement strand
GACTTCAAGCAAAAAAGATGTAATAAACACAGTTTTATTAGGATTATTAAAAAGCAATCAAAACATGATAAATCATGGAAAGTTATGATTTACTTACTAAAAGATTTTTATGGTTATAATAAGTAATTAAATCTAATCTGAATTTTTTTAAGAATTTCCTAAATATATTTTTTTTTTAAAGTTATGGAATTCACAATATGTTTTGGTGAGAGGGATTGAAATGGGATTGATTGGGCGGTACTGGAATCGAACCAGTGACTTCCACCGTGTCGAGGTGGCACTCTAACCATCTGAGCTAACCGCCCATATTAGAAATAGGTTTATCTAAAATAAAAAAAATATCGGATTGTGTCAATAATATTTGTCTTTATCATATCAATAATGAACGGATATAATATTAGAACAATGTAATATTATAAATAAAGGAAATAATATATAATTTACTATTCACCATTCAATGCGGTTTGATTTAACATTATATCATACTCGATTACTCGATTATTGCCTTTATCAAGGACATATAATAAGCCATCTCTTACCAAAACGTCGAATGGTTCTTTAAGATATGACATACCAACTTTATTACTTATATTAAAAGATGGTCTCCCATCTTGGCTTCGCAAACTAAAACTCATAATATGATATTCAAAAGGCTCAATAGCAAACAAAGTATCATTATATATATCTATACCAACCGGACTACCCAGGAAAAAATCCTTGTTAATTTCAATAGGAGAAACAGAGGATATCTTTCGCCATTGACTATCGTAATTATGGATATTATATCTTTGGTTAGTCTTAGTTAATATGATGATTTCCTTCCCCCGTGCTGTGTTGGTTGTGGTTACATCTAAGATTGGTAGGTTTCCAGGTTGGTTTACAATGCTTATCGTCTCGATATCCTTAACCACACCTTCTTTTGTAGATACTATGATACGGTCATTCATCTTATCGATAATGTATAGATATTCACCATCAAAATGGGCTAATATTGGTATAAAATCATAAGCAAGATAATCAAGTTTAATTAAAATCTCTCTGAAATCTCCAGATGTTATATCATATTTATAGATAGAACCTTTTATACTTTCTGATAAATAAACAACATTTTCCTCTATACCGGATACAATCCCGCTAATATTAAACCTATATTCGATTGGTGGTATGAAGGTCTTGGATTTAATCTTTATCTGGGGTTGCATTTCTGTTGTGGTCTCTTCATCGGGAGATTCTTCCCCGAGTGTTTCTTCTTCAGTAGCTTCTTCTGTTTCTTCTTCGGTTATTTGGTTTTCTGTTGCTTGCTCCTGTGATACTACATCGGTCTTATCAAATATATGCAGGTAATTATTATGGTCAACCATTATGGTTTTGTTTTTAGTAACAGTTAATAGTTTGGGTTGGTATAAGTAGTATTCATTACTAATGGGGTTTATCTCATTCTCTACTTCCTCATTCAAGTAACCGGTGAAGCTGGAAACATTTTTGATTAGTGTTCCATTATTTGAATATACTTTAATGTAGGCTTGGTTATCATAAAAGATGTGCAAGTTTTCACTATCATCAAAGATTAATCCTTTCGGTACCCCATAAGCACTAGGTGAGTTAACCTGATAAAGTCTTACAAAATGCCCCATATTATCGAATAGCTTTATCTTACTATTTGATTTATCCATTATGATTATATGATCACCTCTGAAAGTTGAAATAGAATTATCTATCGGAGCATGTATAGGGAAGTCCAATTTATAATTTCCATTTTTATCGAACAGCTTTACTGCTGCTCCTTCCTGGTCTAAGACGGCGAATGAATCATCTTCCAGTATGGCAATATCTGTAGCATTTATGAATCGATTTTCACCAATACCATTACCACCGATGATATCCAACATATTTAGTTTTTCATCAAAGATTAGGATTATATTCCTACCCAGAATATAAACCCTCTCATCACCAGCTTCTATATCGAAATGAGGTAGCTTTTCTGGTATGAAATTATTTGGATTATAATTATAACCAGCAGTAAAATCACTTAATTTTACTTCTTTAATTAACTCTAGTTCCCGATTAAATAATTTAATTGATGAATCGGTCATATTTTCTAATACATAGACCAAACCTGCAGGAGTAACAGAGAAGGAGACTGGGTTTTTGAGTATAGGTGGTTCATTATCATTCTTAATTTCTGTATATAGAAGTTTATAATTATGGTCGAATTTATATATCCTATTATATAAAGTATCAAGGACATATATAGAATCTTCCAGTCCAAATTGGATCTTCTCAATTTCACCGAAAGATACATTTCTATTTTTAGAGTAAATAGTTTTAATATCAACCATATCTTTCCCGATATAACCATCACCTTCGCCTTCTAGGTATAGGTTAATGGGAATCCCTGTTTCTATCACTAAATCTCCAGTAGGTTTGATTATTGGCGGTTCTTCATTTTTATAATAAGAATAATAGACTTTTTTATAAGTATTGATTGGTATAATGATACGGTCTTTTTTATAGAAAGTCATAATGCCAACAATCTCATTACGATAGTTTAATACCGGTTTTCCTCGCTCATGAACATGGTTTTTAAGGTTGGTTATTATGGTTGGGCTATAGTATTCCGAGAACGAAGGTATCAAGTTTTCCATAACACCTTTATCCATAGACCCATCCTCATTAGGCATATACAGTGTTTCTCCTGGAATTAATGTGTTAGAATCCCCTAAATTGATTGGATTCATCTTATCCAGAAATGATTGGGTTTTTGGTATCAAAAGAGCGGTTTGCGTACGAGGGTCTTTGATGACATTAGCATAAATTCTGCTTTTATCGCTAACCATTATTTCTACTGAGTTAACCTCTTCTGCTACATAGTAATCGGTAATGATAACCAGGTCATCTCCCATCTTGGTCAGTGTTCCATAACTTTCTCTATAGGGATTGCCGTTTTCATCATAACTGATTACTTTAACCATGGGGTCTGTTACATCGTTCAATCCTGATAAAGCTATAGCAGAAATTATAATTATAAAGACAAAAATAATTACTAGATATAATCTTTTGTAATGCTTTTTTTTGTTTGTCATAGCGTCCCTACCAGTATATTAAATTTTATTTAAATTTTAACAATATTGGTCTTACAACATCATCGTTAAAACTAAAACCATATAGGTATATTATCGAAACCAATAACATCTTTCTTAATATGCATATTCTCACACTTAATTTGTTTTTATTAAAGGAAATTTAAAAGTCCAGATTATTTGACTAAACTGGATTTATTTATCAGTTTTAATATAGTAATAATATCTAATCTTTATTGTCATTAAACCGATTTTTCACTTAAAATAAATTCCAAAATAAGGGCAAAATGAAAATGCAAGCCAATTCTAATTTTAAGTATGTTAACCCATTTATAATATCAGCGATTAAGGTAATAAAAGAAACCACTGATGTAGATATAGAGAGGAAAAGATTATACTCAAGATTCGGTAAAGTCTCTATAGGCGGAGTAGGAATAATACTCAATATTAAAGGAGATATCGAAGGAAGAGTCGTATATGAGTTTTCCAGAGGAATAACCATGAGACTCGCTTCTAAGATGATAGAAAAAAGCATGATACAATTTAATGACCCATCTAAGTTTAGGGAATTACTGGAATCAGCTATCATGGAATTGGCGAATATCATATCCGGGAATGCGATAACAGTACTTAGTGATTTAGGTTATAGCTGTATGATAACTCCACCTCAGATTTTCCTGGGGAAGGGTGTGATACTTATTCCTAAAAAAGATTCAACCGTGGTTATAGAATTAAAATCAGAATTTGGTGAATTTATGATAGACTTATCTATAACCAGAGTAGGAAGGAGAAAAATTCAGCTAAGCACCCGGAAATAATTTCTTTTCTCACTTCCCACCTATTTTTCATTTATTCATTATCGATATCTTCTTCGGTGTTATCTTCGGTCTCTTCTTCTGTATTCTCATCTTCATTATCATTGGTCTCTTCTTGCCCTTCTTCAGTCTCCTCCATAGTATCATCTTCATCTTTAGCATCATTTTCCATATCAGTTTCTTCCTGGTCTTCTTGCTCTTCTTCATCCTGGAGGTTGTCTTCTCCGGTTATACTTTGTGCTTCTTCTACTGTTAATGGTTTAGGTATAATCTGTATATCAATTCGTCTGTTAAGACTTCTTCCAGTCGCTGTTTCATTAGAAGCTCTAGGCTGATACTCTCCAAAAGAAGCTGCGTACATATTACTAGACTTGACTCCCTTATCCTCAAGTATCTTAAGGACATTTATAGCTCTATCACTCGCTAAATCCCAATTAGTATACTCTTCGCTTTTTATAGGTTCATTATCTGTATGACCGCCTATTTGGATATACTTATCTTCCAATCCTTTAACAACATCAGCTACTTTTTCCAATACTTTTTTACCTTCCGGATTAATTTCAGCAGAACCAATATCAAATAGAAGTTTATTAGAGACTTCCAGAGTTAATCTGTCACCGACTCTGGTTACTGTTATATCACCTTCCTGGATTTCAGTTTCAAATCTACTGGTTAATTCCTGGTTTATGTTTTTAAGTCTTTGTATTTCTTGTTGCTGTTTCTTTAATTCTTCTTTTAATTGTTGCTTTTGTATTTCACTTTGTTCTATACTGCTAAGCAGTTTTGTTCGTGCTTCTTCCAGGTCAGTTTTTTCCTGCTCTAAGCTTTGCTTTTCTTTCTCTAATTGTGATTTATCCGCTTGAAGTTTAGTTTTTTCCTGCTCGATATTCCCCATGGACTGTCTTAACTCTTCGATATCTCTATTTAAGGCGTCGATGGTTTTATTTTGTTGAGCTACACGGTCTTGGAGGTTCTCTGCCCTTTCTTTAAGATTGGCTATTTCTTTGTTCTTCGAACTAATTTCCGATGTCATCTCATCTTGTTCTAATCGTAGGCTGGTTGTTTCATTTACCTCTGGAACATATACTAAAAAGTAAAAGAGCCCAAAACCTACTAAAGCTAAGACAAACAACACAATGAAGAATATCCCTAATCCTTTATTCATAGATTAACTCCTAAATAATATATTATTTTAAACCTTTTTTTAAGGTAATAAATATACTATTTTATTACAATAACAAACCATAAGAAGTGAACTTAAGTTTTATCATATTTAATATCAAGGAAAGTTAAAATATTGACTATATAACAAGACGACACTCACCATGTATAAACAGGGGTAAGTGTCATTAAAAAGGGTAAGGAAAAGGAACAATTGATGATTATATGATTAGTATCTTTTCTTTTCCGTTTCCGAAAACTAATTTATTGGACGAATAATCTTTATTTTTATTAATTGGTTTTAAAAAAATTTTGTAACGCTTTATTATACAAGTTTTTAACCAATTCAATGCTTTATGATATTTAGTTTTAAGCAATATGGTATTAACTTATTATTAGAAAGAGCTAATATTTATATAGATGTGAGTTATATATTATGAAAAATATTCTTCCTAATATAAGAAGGATAGTCCAGGTTATCACCCTGTTATTATCCATATTTATTATCGCCGCTTCACTAAGGATACTAAACAGCATATCCCCGCTAAACAGCTTCATTATAATGATAGCAGGGCGTACCTTTCTAGCATTTATGTTAATATCGCTTTCCGTAATAGGATTAAGCCTGCTTTTTGGAAGGGTCTTTTGTGGTTGGATATGCCCTTTCGGTACTCTGAATCATTTTATAGGCTATCTGAGAACAAAACTTATTGGTAAGTACAAAAACAAACTTCATCGTAATAAATCTTTGAGAAAGGTAAAATATGTCGTTCTCGGTATCATCATAGTTACAGCGATTTTCGGCATACAAATTGCCGGTGTATTTGACCCATTGTCCATATTCACCAGAGGGACAACCATGACAGTCATACCAGCAGCACAATCCACATTCGATACGGTAACCGGGGTTATCGATAATAACTATGATGACCGTAAGGAACAGATTCTCCAGCAATACAATAATGAAGAGATCACCCGTGAAGAAAGAGCACAAAAGCTAAAAAGCGTATTGAAAGGAAAAAGGAATTTTCGAAATAATGCTGATTGGGTAAAAAATAACTTCCTATTCGAGAATGAAAAACTATATGAGCATGTATTTCTTCATCTAATCGTGTTCTTTGGTTTATTACTTCTCTCTCTGATAGCGGCACGATTCTGGTGCAATTATCTATGTCCGCTTGGGGGTTTGCTATCACTCTTTTCCAGGTTTGCTATATTCCGCATTAAAGTGGATAAACATCAATGTACCGGATGTAAGTTGTGTTCAGAGAACTGTGCGGGAGCTTGCGAACCTTATGATGAGAATAAGAATAATGGGGAATGCATGTTCTGCTTTAACTGTGTATCTGAATGTAAGTTCAACGCAGTTAATGTAAGTATCGAAAACCCATTTAAGAAAAAAGACCAGGGTAAACGAATAGATAAAGAAACACTAAGAGAGTCTAGAAGGCAAGTTATGAGAAGTGTTGTTGGAGGAGTATTCACCGCAGGCATTCTTGGCTTATCCTCTCACCTTATAGTTAAAAACACAATACGACCACCAGGAGTGGTTGATGAAGCCTCTTTCCTGGATAAATGCATCAGGTGTGGTCTATGCGTTAGAACTTGTCCTACGAACTATCTTCAAGTATCATTACTCGAATCTGGAGCAGCAGGCATGTTAACTCCAATCGCTGTGGGAGGAACCGGTTACTGTTCTTATACATGTAATGAATGCGGTCAAGTATGTCCTTCCCATGCTATACCCAACTTACCCCTGGAAAAGAAGCAACAACAAGTATTAGCCCTTGCTGAGTTTGACCGGAGTAGATGCCTTCCCTGGGCTAAGGATATTCCTTGTCTTATATGCGAGGAACATTGCCCGGTATCACCAAAAGCTATCTATCCGAAAGAGTTTGAAGTAACCAATAGAAGGGGGAAAACATACACCATACAAAGACCATTTATAGACCCTAGAAGATGCATTGGTTGTGGGATATGTTCATTTAAGTGTATCGCCCAGTCCCATCCTGCAGTCAATGTATACCCTTTGCGACCAACAGACCGGCGACGGGCTTAGCCTAATCCGTAACCGCTATCTTCCCAGGCTTTACTATCGGAATCATTAGATTATTCATCTTCATCAGTTTTCCATCTGGTCATTGTGTATGTTTCACCCAATTGGAATTCCTCATTTTGCATAGGTTGACCGTCTTCGAGAGCTTTAATCACAGTCACATTGACCTTATCTTCATTCACGAATTCATACTCATATACCATTCTGTATCTTCTTCCATTGTATTTTAGTTCTATAGATACTTTATCAGAGGTAGCCTTCCATCTACCATTCTCCGTTACTCTTATACCATCGATGTCTTCTATATATACAATATTATCCTCGCTAAAAACATAAATATTGGTTTCTTCCGGGACTTCCCATTTCCCGATAAACTTCTCTTCATATATATTCTGGGGAAAGATTAAACTTCCTAGAATAAAAGTAGCTAAAATGATCATAATTGAAATAGATATATATTTTTTATTTAACATTTTGTTCTCCTGTTCTGTAATAAACACACAATGTTATTAATTAACCTTTTAATAAATTCATTTTTTAATCTGTCTTCTATAAAATAATTTAATCATGGTTGGCATAACAAAGACACTGCATAGATAAGCTACAATAAGCCCAATGCTAGTCACTATTCCCATCTGTGCCATACCTCTATGAATAGACAGTCCGAATGAGCCGAAAGCAGCGACAGTAGTCAGAGTAGTCATCAGTATTGCTTTCCCTGTAGATGATACTCCTTCAATAATATCTAAGCCTTCTTCTTTCACTGTTCTGAAGTATATATGAACCGAATCATCTATTCCCAGACCTATTATCAAAGGAAAAGAGATCACCGTAACGATATTCATTTTTATACCAATTAAAGCCATAATAGAAAGGGTTATCAGCACAGAAAACAATAAATTCAGCGAACATATTATAGTACCCTTAATACTACGGCTTACAATGAGTATCAGTATAAACACAATACCAAAAGCAGTTAAAGATGAACTCAGCAAATCGCCCATTAGGTGGTCGATAATGAAGCCCCATATCTCAACCATACCCGCACCATTAATCCCGGTTTCTTCTTCTAATCGGTCTATATCCTTTATATGTTGGTCTAAGAAGTCCTTATTCCAAACATAACCTGATGGAGGAACCATAACCAGAAACTCCTCTTCTTCCCAATTAACATAATTCCTCACTATAAACTCTTTCAATTTTGCTATATCCTTATTAGAAGATCCACCAAAGAATCCAGACTTATTAGCTAATTTTTCTACATATATATCCAAAGTTTCCATATTTCCGACTTCCCAACCTATCTCTTTAAATGAGAGTATGGCGTTTCTTGCATCCATAATCAGACGTGTATTGATTGTAGGATAGACGTGATTACCTTTATCATCCTTACGATTAAGCTCTTTCCTAAACTGGATAAGATTATCATGGTTTTTCACAATAAAGTAACTTTGCATATCGGACATATTATACTTCTCAGCTAGTTCCTTAGACAACTCCACCGATTCTAATCCTTCAGGCTCCATTTCCATAGCATCGGTTTCTATCTTGATTTTAGGTATGAAATATATAGAACTTAGTGTAGCTAGAATAAGAATCACAGCAATTATTACTCCAGTATGAGAATTAGCCAATCTGCCCATAGACATAAACTTTTTACCTTTTAAGAAGCCCTTTTCTTTGCCTTTCTCTATATACTTCCTTTCTCTCCATGTAACCAGGATAGGGAGGAGATACATCTCGGCTAGGAATGCAGTAGCCACACCAAGAGCAGCAATGATACCAGAATGAGCTAAACCTACAATAGATGAGTTTAACAATGCAAGGAAGGCAAAAGCACTGGTAGTAGAACCAACAACCAATCCGGAGCCTACCGTATTAAAGGTACTCTTCAGAACCTCCTCCTGGGATGCATCTTTTCCCAGCTCTAAACGAGCTTCTCCATATCTCGTTCCAAAATGGATAGCATAATCTATACCCAGTCCAAATAACAATATAGGCATCATCACGGAAAATAGGTTCAATGTTTGGACTATAATCGAAAAAATACCAAACATCAATATAATCCCTACGAATAGAGGAATAAGAGCCATAATTGGAAATACTATCCTTCTTAATCCAACCAGGAAAATCAATACAATAGCCACAATGGTTATTAGAGACATCAACCAGAATCCCTCCATAACCGCTAATTGCTCATCTAATACCAAAACAGCAAATCCTGTTGTCTTGACTATAAGGTTAGAATAGTCTTCTTCCAGTTTATTCAATTCATCTTCAACCACAGTAGCAAATTGCATAGCATAGAACGAATCATCTACATTTCCTTCCGGGATTACCATCAACATATACATCAAATCATCTTTAGATAAGCTGATTTCATCTGAATATATTATTCCTTTAACCATTTCGCCAAATTCTCCGTTCTTTTTGGATGACTCTTGATATTCAGATTTAAAATCATCAGCGAAATCTCTGGCTTTTTCTTTAAATTTACGTGTAATTTGAATCTTTTTTGAATTGATATCGTTAATCTTAGTTTTTATTTCTTCTTTCTTTTCCTGTGAGAAACTGTTTAATTCATCGATTAATCCTTCTTTTTCATAGACAGATATATAACCAAGAATCTTTTTTATTACCAATTCCTCTGCTTCTCCTGAAACATCATCCACATACTTAATAAGTGTTTCAATCTCCTTATCATTCAATTTGGTGAGTTTTCTGTAAATCGTTCTTTGGTTTTCCTTATTGAGGTTATTAATATATTCATTAATTGTTTGTTTATCTCTTTCGTTAAGGCTTTCAAACTGGTTCAATATGGAAGCTCTTTTCTCTTTGCCAAATTGTTTCAACATTACAATAGTAACATGTATGGTTTGCTTATCTGTAAGGTGTTTCAACGCTTTTATCCTGTAGTATTCTTTAAGATAATTTATAACAGCCTGTTTACCATTTTCATCAAGTGCGTCGAATACTAATTCGTCAATCTGTTTATCGAATTCAAGAACCTGTTTCTGCTCTTCCTTTTTCGGTTCAAGAGTGACTGTTGTAGTACCGGAAGCACT
>CAYUUC010000099.1:0-1389 GCA_964447635.1 uncultured Spirochaetia bacterium | reverse complement strand
GTTTCTGCTCTTCCTTTTTCGGTTCAAGAGTGACTGTTGTAGTACCGGAAGCACTAAACTCTTCTATTACAGTCTCGAATTGCTCTACTTCAGGAATTCCATCCCCAGCCAAACCTTTGAATGATGTATCTAATTTTAGTAAAAAAACCATTGCGACAATAGAAAGGATACACAAGATTATTGTAATAATAATCACCATTTTTTTATGTTTGGTAGTAGAATTAACTATATGGTTGACCAATTTATCTTTCATATTAAATTCCTCCTATTCGACCGAAAGTTCGGTCGGTTAATACATAAAAAAAAGAAATATTTATTTTTCTTTTATCTCATCATAATCTACGCCTAATCTTATAAAAATCATCCTTTTAATTTCTTCACCCATTAAATCTAGTATTTTTTTATCTCTATATATCATGGAATAGAAGCCCAATCCATCTGCCATTATACCGATTAGATATGCGAATATTTCTACATCGATGCCACTTTTAAACTCACCCTTTTCTATTCCTTTTTTAAGTAAGAACTTTATTGGAATTACTACTTGGTTGGTTATTTCTTTGAATTCTTTATGGAATTTAGACTTATCTTCTTCTGATGATTTTAAGTATAATTGAATGTAAAAATTAAAAATCTCTGGCTTATCATAAGGAAAATATAAGATATTATCTATAACTTTTATTAGGGATTTTGTCGGATTGCTTTCAATCACTCTATACATCTCAGCACTTTCAGAACTCATATCGAACATTATTTTATTGATGGTCGCCTTCTCCAAGTCCTCTTTACTTTGGAAGTACTCATAAATAGTGCTTTTACCAATACCTGCTAAATCCGCTACATGCTGCAACTTTGTCCCCTTTATCCCGTATAAAACATAAGCTTTAAGAGCAGAATCTATTATCAGGCTGCGTTTTTCCTCTTTGGTTTTTTCATCATTATCCATAATATCTTACCCTAATCCATATCGACCGAAAATTCGGTCGGTTAATTAAAATATAATACTCACCATATAACAAGTCAATATTTATCAAAAATAATCTTTAATATACAAAAAATAATAATGACATTCCTAATTATAACAATACTTATAATTGCCCGCATAAGGGAAATTAAGAATATAACCATAGCAATCCCAGCAGCATAAGCCATCCCTAAAAACTATCGACATAACCATCTTAATCCTATCATCCTGGTTGTTCCTCATTTATATTTAAGTTAACTTAACCATTGATAAAAATCAATCTCTATATATTATATATTAAGTGTAGTCAGTATAGGGGATGTTTAAGTTATAGATTGATAGATGGATTTATGGGACAACGAATAAGATATCGCTGTCCCGTATAAATACGTAAACCGATTGATTGTTACTGTTTCTCTGGTACC
>CAYUUC010000098.1:0-11697 GCA_964447635.1 uncultured Spirochaetia bacterium | reverse complement strand
TTTTCTTAATGGGAAAATCAGTTTTATACTCGATATCCTGATAGAATGTATTAAAAGTGCCTATTAGATAATCAATCATTAATGAAACAATTTCATTCTTAGATTTAAAATGTTTATATATAGCTCCTTCTGTTACTCCAATTTTCCTGGCTATATTTTTAATAGTAAATTTCTGAAGGTCATCTTCATCAGCAATCAAACTAATAGATGCTTTAATTATCTCCTCTTTCCTTTCATTAGATGGTTTCTTAGTAGCAGATTTATATTTAATCGTATTCATCTTTTCATAGATTGCGAATTCGACAGCTATGGTCAATTCCTGTTCATTAAAAGGTTTAATCAAGTAAGCATACGGTGAGGTGGTTTTTGCCCTTTTAATGGTTTTATCATCAGTGTAGGCAGTAAGATAGATTATAGGAATATTGAAATCATTTTGGATGAGTTTGGTCAATTCTATACCATCTATTTTGCCTCTAATCATAATATCTACGATAATCACATCAGGTTTATTCTTATTTATTCCTTCTAAAACACCATCCGAACTAGAATATATATCTAATACCTGATAGTTGGATTTTTCCAAAACCTGTTTTATGTATCTCCCTACCAAAGCCTCATCTTCTATAACCATCACTTTATTTCTTTTCATAATAATTAGAATCCTTTTATAAAAAAAACTAAAAAATATTGAAAAATCTGACTTAAATTACTATATTAATATAAGTATGTAACTTACTTACTAAATTTATTCATTTTTAAGAAAAAATCAACATAATAGAATAATTGATATCCATATAATAATAATTTGTTTTTCATTTAATAAAATACTTACCATAAAGGAGAAAAGGTATGAAAGTATCGACAAAATTAATTCTAGGTTTCGGTTTAGTTGTAGTATTAGTATTAGTTATTACAGTAGCCTCCTATATCGGTCTTAGCGGAGCAACTGACGGATTCAAAGATTATAGACAATTAGCCCTGGAAACTAATTCTGCGGGTAGAGTTCAGGCTAACCTTCTAGAAGCAAGATTACAAGTTAAAAATTTTATCCAGGATGAAGAAAAACAATTTATTAATAATTATAACGTAAGAAAAGAAAATGTGTTAAAGTTTCTAGTAGAATATGATGAATATATAACCGAGGAAAAAAGACAACAGTCTGTTGAAAAAATGAAAACAGATTTCCAGTCATATGATGAAACATTCAATGAGGTGATTTCGTTAACAGACCAAAAAGACAGAATCATAAATGAAAAACTCGTTCCAACGGCTAATTTACTCGCTGATTCTATTGATAAATTAATAATAAGGTCACATGAAACAAACAACAATGAACAATTATTTTACGCATCACTTATAATGCAGGATGTATTAACAGCCAAAAGTCTTAGAGAAAAGTTTTTAGTATCATATAAAAAAGAAGATTATGATATTATAAAGCAAATCTTAACCGGTAATGAATTCAATAATTATGTCAATACCTTAAGCGGTTTAATCGTTACACAGGATAGAAGAGAATTGTTAAACTCATTCACAAATAATCTTCCTGTTTATTTAGACGCTGTTGATGAAATATACAATATCGTTACAAACAGAAGGGACAAGATTAATAACACATTAGATGTAATAGGTCCGGATATTGCTTCTATTATTGAAGACAATAAAATTGCTGTGAAAAAAGAGCAGGACAAACTAGGTCCCCAGATTCAACAGAACAACAATATGACTATAATAATAGTAATAGCTGTAGCAATAGCAAGTATTCTCATAGCTATCTTTATCACCATTATCATTACACGCTCCATTACAAAGACATTGGGTGGCGAACCTGCATTCCTGGCTGAGATGACCAGAAAGATATCCAGTGGTATCTTTACTTTGAATATTAATGAAACTGGAAAAGAAATTGGTCTATACAAGGATATGCTCTTCATGGCTAAGAACCTGGAGAAGAAGAGTAAAACCATAGAGTCTATCGCCAATGGTGATTTAACTGTTAAGGTGGAAATGGCTTCTAGAGATGATGAGATTGGAAGCTCCTTAACAAAGATGGTGGAATCATTGAATGAAATACTTAGTCAGATAGATAATGCAATTGACCAGGTAAATACTGGAGCAAACCAACTAGCAGAATCCAGCCAGAACCTATCTCAAGGAGCATCAGAGCAGGCTTCATCCCTGGAGGAAGTATCCGCTTCCATAACCGAAATCAGCTCACAAATACAACAGAACACCGAAGGAGCAGTCAAGGTTAGCGAATTATCTCAACAGGTAATGAAGACTTCTAAAGATGGTAATAAACAAATGAAAGAATTGGTAAGTGCTATGAATGATATAAACCGTTCTGCTAATGACATCAAAGACATAGTCAAGATTATCGATGATATAGCATTCCAGACCAACCTACTCGCACTAAATGCCGATATAGAAGCGGCTAGAGTGGGTAAATATGGTAAAGGTTTCGCTGTAGTAGCTAATTCAGTAAGGACTCTTGCTGGAAAGAGTGCTGATTCAGTTAAGGAAACAACCCAGAATGTGGATAAGGCTATCAAGAACATAAACAAAGGTGTCCTCCTCGTGGAAAAGACATCTAACCAACTCGATGATATCAATAAGGGTGCGGAGGAAGTAACCAGCATCTCGGAAGAAGTCGCCTCATCCAGCCAGGAACAGGCAGGAGGCATCGAACAGATAAGCACCGCTTTGAATCAGGTAGAAGATGTTGTCCAATCCAATAGCGCAAGCTCAGAAGAGAATGCTGCTTCTAGCGAAGAGTTATCCGCCCAGGCTACTAAACTTAAGGATTTAATCTCTCACTTTAAGTTTACCGATGTAGAGATTGATGAATACGATATGCCTCAACTAAAAGGAAGTAAAGGAATATCCAAATCTTCTGATAACAACAAAGATAAAGAAAAAAGCCATAAAGAATTAGTTCCGGTGGATGATGAGTATGAAAATGATTAACTTTAAAAATAGAACACAAAAAGCATAAATATGAAAAGGAGGATTTCATTTTATGATTGATAATGATAAAACCAAAGAGAGGATTAACGAGAACCTGCAAGCTCTATATGAAGATGATGAAGGCGAATTTCAACAGAATAAACACCTGACATTCGATATCGATAATAGGAAATATGGCATAGAGATAAAGAACATTAACGAGATACTTGAAATACAAAAGATAACCGAAGTCCCGGATATGCCTAAATATGTTAAAGGGGTGATTAACCTGAGAGGGAAAATCATTCCAGTCATCGATTTCAGAGCAAGACTAAAATTGCCTGATAAAGAATACAATGACCGAACATGCATCATCATATTGAATATAGATGATATTGTCGTGGGATTAATCGTGGATACCGTTTCTGAAGTATTAAGCATACCAGAAAAGAACTTAAGCGACCCACCTGATTTCAAGGATAATGCGCAATATCAGGGTTTCGTAAAAAAGATAGGTAAGACGGAAGACGCTGTAGTCGTGATACTAGATCTATATAAGCTTATATACGATGAGCGGTTTAAAAAAGAAAATCTGTAGACTTTCTATATTAATATCGAAATTCATTGATATTTTACGGACGCTTAGCTATTCTTTGAAAGTACTTTTAGCAGTAATGGAATCATCTATCTCTTGTCTTAAGTTCCTTGGACCGCTCATCGAACGTAATCAAGAGGGAGCGGTTCAAGAAACTAAGGATTACTTTTTTCATCGATTTTTGGTGTAAATCTTATTCTGATTTTTCAGTTAATCATCATCGTTAGACTCACCATTGTCTGAATAGTCGATACCATCTCCGCCAGTCATATCAATAAGTTCAACACCGGGGTACTCATCTTCGAGGAATATAAAGAAGCTGTCATATAGGGTTAGGTTAGCTTCGAATTCCTGAATATTATAAGTATAGATGTCTCCTCCCCTTTTATAGAACACCGTTTTGTAGGGATGAAATTTACTTCTATCAATGTGATATTCAATCTTCCAGAAGTCTTCCCCCTGGTTTATATAATACAGAGTGATTTCTAAGATTCTTCGGTCCTTCGTATGGTAAACCCCTCCATATGTTATGGTTGGTTTATCATCATCTATTAGGTAAATCTGCTTAATTAGATGGTATTTTGTGGAACTGTAATCATAAAGATAAGCCTTATTAGCATCCCTATCATAAACCCATAACGAGTTCCCCAACCGGAATATGATGCTGTTTTCCGTTTCCAATCGGAACTTGTCGTTATCTTTAACCCATAAGGTATAATCGATATAAAACATCTGTTCCATAGGCTCATACCGGGTTAGAATGCCGGACATCTTCATCGTTTCATTGCTCATTAAATGTCGGTTATACTCTTGGACAAAGTAATAAGCATTTTGGGAATAAGCATTGGTCAATGCTATAGCAATAAGTAATACTAATAAAATGATTTTTATGGTTATCTTTCTTTTCATAATATGCTTCATTTACCTTTTAAGACAAATATCTAAAATAGTAGCAAGGACTGCCTGTGTAGTATCTTTAAGGAACCGGTTATTCAACTTATCTACTGTATCCTTCATGGTGTGGATGAACGGATTGCGGAATTGACAAGTATCTGTAACCATTATCGACTTGTAACCATAATCCCAGAACGCACTATGGTCACTCCTCCTGGTGTCAGGCACATCCATCCCATCTCCTTCCACGATAAGTGTTTCAGTAGACAATCCTGGGACGAATTTCTCTATATTATTATCAAATAATCGAAGCAGAGTCTCTGAATGTCTATTCCCAACTATACCCAGGAAGTCCCCTTTATCAGATTGTGGATAACCCGATTTGCCAAACTTCTTCTGGCTATAGGGGTTTCTGTTTAAGTAACCGATACCATCAAGACCGATAGCACCGATGATACGGTTCTTTTTTGCCTGCTTTATCTTCTTGACATGGTAATATGAACCAATCATGCTGTATTCCTCGAGGGTAAAGAAAATAAGCTGTAGTGTACAATCCAGCTTCAAAGTGGATATGATACGGGCTATCTCCAGCATTCCTGCAACTGAGCTGGCATTATCATCCGCACCTGGAGACATCTTGTGAGTATCATAATGAGAGTTTACGATTAAAACCCGTCCTTTGTCTTTGCCGGGTTTATATCCAATCACATTATTAAAGACGACTTCCGGCACTTTCTTAAATACGAATGACTCCAATCCAGTAAGGAGATTGTAACTCCTTAGTTTGCTTCGTATATAATCACGGGTATGGGTTAGGTTATTGATGGCTGTTTCGGGATTCCTTACCTTAACTATATTGTACAGATGGCTTAGGATATTGTCTATGTTAACCCTTTCCAACATACGGTATATAAAGACATCCCTTTCATCTGTCAGTTTATTTCCAAAAATACTCGATACACAGTCAATCTTCCCTGAGCCATGCTTCAGGTTAGAACCTACGGTAACCTTATTTTCATACATATAGCATTCCTTAAAAAACAGGTCATCCTCTTTTTAAATATAATAAATAAAATGAACTTCCTGTATAACCTGATTTTAATATCGGTTAGCTTATATGAAAAATCGATGTGGGTTTTTATGAGGGTATGATTTATTCATAAGGTTTATATCTTAATACTCTTAGCTCTTTCAGCTTTTCATTAACATTCCTTCGCACATCCCTTCTCAATTCCAGCGGGATGTTTTTATATTGCACTACACCGCCGGGATTAAGCTCGTTAGCCAATCTGGTTCCAGCTTTTATGATATGCCTTCCTTTAAGCTGTTCAGCTTCGAAAGCGAGTGTAACCTCTTCAATAACCACATCCACAGACTTATAGTAATACATAGCATCTTTAATATCCCGTTTGGTACCATCTTCTAAGTTACAATAATAGTTATAGAATTTGGTAAGATATTCTGCTGTTCCTTTCTGAACAACAAAGTTTTTATTCGCAACTCCCTGGGCAATAATCGGGATGTGATATTCATTAAATATTGGATATTTAGAATGAGCTTCTTTAATGAAATTGAACTTAGATTTCGTTATCTCAAAGGCTTTCTCTGAGTTATAGTCCCCATTTCTTAAATTAAGCGTATCATCCGGGTCTTGTCCAAAGAAAGACAGCATCGGTATCCTTAATATATACTCATCGTCTATCTTATTGGATAAGAATAAGAATTCCTCTTCGGTCATATTAGCAAAGATATCAGTCACCTTCCCGCTTCTCACCTTTTTTACAAGCATATCCCGAACGATAAACCCATACAGCTTCTTCAGCTCTTCAGCGGGAGATTTCTCCTGATACATACCATATGAGTTGAAGAAGAACTCATACCGATTTTCAGTATAATTCGGATTTGCGATAGGCATAAGATATATAAGTTTTTCATCATTAACCGGATAAGCACCGCTATACTTTATTGGAGGGAGTTCTGGGTCTCTATACGGGTTCATAGCTGAGTAACCGGGTTTCATATCATAAAAGGTTATAATCTCTTTATAATCTTCAGACCCATAAGGTTTATAGTAAAAGGTTTCGAAGTCTTGAGACACCACATAATGTATTGACCTTGCCCTTTCGTTTTTGGTTACATCTTCGGGAAATAATGATCTTATCTCTGGATAATCTTGGATATTAAGGTAATCCCGCCTTAAGAATATGTTAGTATCAATGAACTTTACCTTATCTGTGAGGACTTCGTTGATACGGTTTTTTACATCATGAAGCATTACCTCGGATGGTCCAAGCCTCCTCAGCCAATGAGTTGATGTGAGGACAATACGGGGGTCTTTATTGTATAGACCGCCCAGAGAAGCATTAATCAGGTTGTTAAGTTTGGATTGATATAAGTTCATCCCTAGTTTCGGTGAAAACTCATCCCCACGCTTATCTTTCTTAAAAGCCGGTATCCGGATACTTAAGTCATAAAGCATTTCTCTACCAAATGTCTTAGTGAAATTAAACTTTTTTCCATTAAGGATGTACTCCTCATCCTTTTTGTCTATGATAGGTGTAACAAACAAGGAGTGTAGGAAGTCAATGCGTCTATCACCGTCCAGTATAACCTCACGGATACTCTCACCGGTTCTTTCCCTCTCCGCATCTACCATCAGGTGGAATCTATACATGGAAAGGAGTATGGCGGATTCGACTACAGACCAATCTACCGTAGTCATAGCCCCTTTATCACCATTCAATATATCGTTTATGAAATAAGCCACATTGTTGTAGTGCTGGACATTAAACACCGGTCTTACCTTCCTGTATGATGTATTAGGCAGTTCATCCTTGGGAACACGATTTCTATAGTTATACTTATAATAGACCGATTTTGCTTCCTTATAGCTATCCTCATTGTTATAGGCATTCAGGAACGGGTATTCAGCTTTTGACACTTCTCCTTCACCATCATAGAGGTCATCATCGCTATCCGAAACTTTGTATGTGTACATGGAGAATGCATCCAGGACTTTATCTACAAGGTCAATCTGGTTAAAACGTGTATACTCCCTATCCTCCCACCAGTCAAATCCTTGTATAGGTATTAACTCTACATAGCCTTTCACCACCGCTTCGTCATTAGGTAGTGGTGATATCATCTGGTAGCTTCTCTGAGCGGAGAGCATACCTGAATAAGACAAAGATAAAGTTATTAGCACACAAATAAAAATCAATACATACTTATTAATCTTCCTAAACATATCTCATCTCCATTGAAACTGTTTTTAGATTTATTCTCAAATAACACCATAAAAATATAATCAATTTTTTGATATACTCAATATTTTTAAATACTTTTCTCATCTACATTTAGGGAATTTAATTTAATTAAATATATAAATACTCATTAATATTAATCTAAATTAATATAATATTAAGTAAAAACACACCTCCTATGTTTACTAATCTACTCTCTTTGGTTAACTTTTATTGAGAAAATCACGAAAAGGAGATTACATAATGCCAGATAGACCAAAAATCCTAATCCTATATTATTCCATGTACGGTCATATATACACCATGGCTAATTCTGTCCTGGAAGGGGTTAGAGAAGCAGGTGGCGATGGGATACTCAAACAAGTAGAAGAGCTACTCCCTAAAGAGTATTGGAGTGAAGATGTGAAAACGGTTAAAGATATGATGAAGGATATACCTGTTGCCGACCCCAGAAAAGACTTAAAAGGTATAGACGGTATAATAATAGGTACCCCTACCCGATTCGGCAATATGACAGCACAGATGAGGAATTTCTGGGACCAGACTGGCGGGGACTGGGCTGAAGGCACATTAATCGGGAAACCAGCATCAGTATTCACCAGCACAGCAACCCAGCATGGAGGACAGGAAACCACAATCATAACCATGGATATAACATTGCTACACCAAGGCTGTGTCATCGTAGGTTTACCCTATTCCAACATGGGTTTATCCAATATAAAAGAGATGTCCGGTGGTTCACCATATGGTCCATCCACCATAGTTGGCGGAAATGGCGAAAGGATGCCATCAGAGAATGAATTAGAGTTGGCAAAAGCACTTGGTAAACATCACACAGAGATAGCCAAGAAACTGATGTGATTAGATTCAACTAAATATTGAATCGGTTCTCTATGCTTTGTTTTTTAGCTTTTAATTCGCCAGTTCTACTTAGCAGGAATTTGGATATGTCTTCATAGAAGAGAGGACGGCTGAAATAGTATCCTTGAATTATATCGCATTTATGCTTACGAAGGAACTTAAGCTGGTTCTCATTCTCAACACCTTCCGCAATTACTTTTAGATTAAGGTTATGAGCTAGTGAGATGGTTGCCTTTATGATTGAGGCATCGTCTTTAGAGTGTTCCAGGTCATCTACAAAGGATTTATCAATCTTTATTGAGTCTATGGGAAACTTTTTTAGATAATTGAGAGATGAGTATCCTGTTCCAAAATCATCTATGGAAAGGGAAACACCTAATTTTTTCATTTCCTTTAGCATTTGTATAACAGTATCCGGGTTTTTCATAATTGCAGATTCTGTTATCTCCAATTCCAGGTTCTCTGGTTTTAAACCGGTTTCCACCAGTATATTCTTCACATTTTCCACAAAGTCAGACTGGTTTAGTTGTTTTGCTGAAAGGTTCACCGCCACTTTTATTGATGGATAGCCTTCTTCTATCCATTTCTTATTCTGCTTACAAGCATTGCTTAATACCCACTCTCCAATTGGTATAATCATGCCTGTTTCTTCGGCTAGTGGTATAAACTCTATGGGGGGTACTTCTCCCAGTTTCAAGTTATCCCATCTTAGAAGAGCCTCGAAGCCGATAATCTCCCCAGTCTCGATATCCACCTTTGGCTGATAGTTCAGACTAAACTCATTATTGATTAATGCCTTTTTCAATTCTGTTTCTATCCTTAATTGAGATAAGGCTTTGGTGTTTAATTCCTTAGAATAGAATTTATAATTGTTCCTACCTCGGTTCTTAGCACTATACATAGCCATATCCGCATTCTTCAACAAGGACTCCAGGTCATTACTATCAATAGGATATAAGGCTATACCTATGCTGATAGTTATATATATCTCATGCTTATCCAGGAAGAAAGGTTTAGAGAACTCGGAGATAATCCTTTCCGCAATAGCGGCGGGTCTGTGCTTGCTCTTCAGGTCATAAAGCAATATAGCAAACTCATCACCACCATATCTTGCTAAGGTGTCACTCTTGCGTATACAGCTGTGTAGTCTATTTGCTACAGCTATAAGAACTTTATCACCGATGATATGACCCAATGTATCATTTATTACCTTGAATCTGTCCAAATCGAGGAAGATAAGGGCAAGGAACTTTTCTTTAAACTCTTCATGGTATATTGCCTGCTGTAATCGGTCAAATAAGAGGCTACGATTGGGTATACCGGTTAGTGAATCATAATAAGCCATGTCTTTGAGCTTCTGTTCGGTCTTCTTTATTTTGGTTATATCGTTAAATATACATACATAATGCGTAACCTCGCCTTTCTCATTCGTCACCGAACTAACAGATGAATAAACAGGGAAGACCTCCCCGTTCTTCCTTTTATCCCACATCTCCCCTTTCCAGTTGCCTTTGCTGTTTAATTCCTTCCAGAAGTTGTCGAAGAATTCCTTTTGATGTTTCCCTGAACTGAGTATAGAAGGCTCTTTCAACATCACTTCTTCTTTTGTATAACCGGTTATCTTGGAGAATGATATGTTTACATCGACTATAAAACCTTTATCATCGGTTATATAAATGCCTTCGTTACTTGTGGTAAAGACTTTAGACGCCAGTCTTAGGTATTCCTCGTTTTGTTTCTTCTTGGTTATATCTTTAGCATAAAGATAGACAAAATCTGTATCATGGATAGGAACAATGGAAAAGCTGAATATTAGATTAGCTATTGGGACTTCCAACTCTTTGGTCTCTTTAGTGTCATAAGCAATTTTAACAATATGTTGAATAAAATCCGGAACACCTCCTCCTATCTCACATCCGCAAGCATTCAACAATATTTCACTGCTCTTGTTAGCATATAGGATTATCCCTTTTTTAGATACTCTTAATATTGGGTCTGGGTTCTCATTGGAATACTTGGCAAGGAGGCGCATCTCTTCTTCAGCCTTTTTAATATCGGTAATATCGATAAGATGTAATATAACGAGGTCTGGCGGGGCGAAAGCAAAATTTGCGATAAAAAGCTTCTTATCCCCGGATTCAAAAGTATATTTTCCGTTGATACTTATTATGGTCTTCTCGTTATAACTCCTTTCTATATAATTAATGATATCTGGTCTTTTATGGAATATCTTCTCAGATGATACATCCAGATATTTATTCACACTACCATGTGTTAATATTTCAGCACTTTTATTAAAATCGATAAGGATGAAACTATCTTTCATCTTCTTCCAGGTGAAAGTAGGCAGGGGTAAATTTTTGTATTGGCTTTTAAACTTTTCTTCACTAAGTTTAAGGGCTTTTTCGGTATTCTTGAGTTCTGTGATATCCCTATATATGTATAGGAGATAGATAGACCCATATAACTCAATAGCCTGAACACTTCCCATAACATCGATGATTTTACCGGATTTGGACTTATGCTTGGTTATGAACTCCAGCTTCTTTTCCAGTAATACTTCATTAATCTGTTTCCTTATTTCCTCCTCGGATAGGATGAAGTCATAATCTTCTATAGCAAGGTTGGCAAATTCTTCCATGGAATAGCCTAGGTTTTTAAATGCCGTCATGTTAAAGTCTATGGGCTTAGTGGTGTTAGGGTCTATCAGAATGACTGAGTCTGGTGATTGCTCAAAGAGTTTACGATATCGGATTTCTGCTTCCTGATGTTTGTAGTCGGATAGGCGCTTTTCGGTTATATCATTAACCAACATAAAGACACTGTTATTCTTTAAATCGGGTAAAATTTTAATCGAGAATATATTCTTTTCAATGCTTATTTCTAATTTCTTCTGAGATTGTAGGTCAAGAACATTTTTAATCTTCCTTTTCCAAAATTCAGGTAGAATATCTCCATACTCTGTATCCCATCTTTTTAGGAAGTCTTTACCTTTACTATTAGCAAATAGTACTTTACCGGAACAGGATATTCTTATTATTGGGTCAAGATTATCATATAAAAAATTAGTAAGGATATCTTTTTCTTTATCATCCATGAATAAGCTCTTTTTTATTCTATATCATTCAACAATTATCC
>CAYUUC010000097.1:0-11701 GCA_964447635.1 uncultured Spirochaetia bacterium | reverse complement strand
TCTCCAAAGGAGACGAGGCTAGGATAAGGTCTCTTATATCATTGCTTAAGATCAATGAATTTTCGTATAATTCTAAATAAGTTTTTAATTCAATCATTTTTTTATATCTTTTTAGAAATTGATATATAAATGCTTATTTCTAAGGAGAACCTTTAATGACTGATAACAATTTGGATAATGTATTACAGTTGATAAAAGCTGAGAACTACTATGAAGCCTTAACCTTACTAACCACTATATTAGCATCCACAAAGGTAAATGAAGAACCTTTTTACCTGACCGGATTTTGCTTATATAAGCTAAAGAACTATCCCACCGCTCTGGACATGTTAGACAAAGCCCTGGAGATTAATCCTGAGTATACGGAGGCTCACTATTGCAAAGCATCTGTGCTAAATAATCTCAATCAATACCAGGAAGCATTGAACATCCTGGATAACCTAATCACAAAAGAAGCTTCTATCAAAGAATACCACTACCAGAAAGGTATTAGCTATCTAAGAATGGGAAATTACCAAGATGCACTCCAGTCTATGGATAAGGCTTTAGATATTGAACCAAATTACACTGAAGCATTGTTCAAAAAAGCCCAACTCCTATTGGAAACGAAAGATTATATCCAAGCAGAATCTCAGTTTAGGAAAACTGTAGAGGTCGACCCTTCCCATGAAGAAGCAATACAGGGTATGATGGAAACTAGTAATCGAAACGGAAACCTTTCCCAAAGTTTGTCATTCATTAATGGTATACTAGAAAAGAAAGAGAACCGAATCGCTTTCTACTATAAGATAATGTCCTTAAACATTATGGAAAGGAATGAAGATGCGATAAATGAAACAGAAAACTTCCTCAAAGTCCATCCTAAAATCCTACCCATAAGATGCTTTCGATGGAAAAGCCTTCTGGGTAAGAGCGATGGTGAAAGCTGGTTTGTAGAAGGGGAAGCACTACAGAATATAAAGGAGAACAGTTCGGCATATTTATGTTATGAACAATCCCTAGAAGAAGGTTTACCAAACAATCGTCCTGCTTTATTAAATAAAGCTAAAACCTTATTCGATTTGGGTAACTATAAAGAAGCAGAACCAGTTTATGATAATATGTTGGTAGAAGACGAATCAGACATAGACGCAGTTATAGGTAAAGCTGGGTGTCTAATCGAGAATTCCAGAATTGACGAAGCGGATGATTTATTAAATAAAATCCTCGAAACACAACCGAAAAACATAAAAGTCTTAACCAAAATGGCTGAACTATACATAGAAGAAGATAGCTATGGTGATGTAATCAATACTTGTGAAAGGATAATCAATATAGAGCCGGATAACACTTTAGCCTTGAACATGCTCGGAGATGCTTTCTTCTATATGGAAGATGAGGATAAAGCAAAGGATTACTATCATAAAGCCTTAGACATTAATCCAGATGACCAACTCACCTTGAATAATTTAGGTGATGTGAGTCTGGAGGATGGTGATTACAAAGAAGCATTATACTACTACCAGAAAGCCATAAACAAGAACCAGGATGATATTACTTCATTAAGGAATAGGGCTAACATCGAGAAAGAATTAAAGATGTATGGCGAGGCTAATGATAACCTGGATAAGGCTTTGCGAATAGACCCCCTTAATCCAGACATAATGCTGGATAAGGCTGATGTGTATAAGGAAGCATACTACACAAACAAACTATATAAGTCTAAACTAAGCAATGCTTACTCCACAGAAGCAATTAAGTATTATGATACTGTTTTGAAGATAGATCCGGATAAGACCGAAGCATTGAGAAGCAAGATAGAGATATTTAAGGATGGCGGTGAAGTTGAACCACTCCAAAAAGCATACGAGATGCTGTTCGATAAGGAAGAACCAACGGAAGACCAACTCAAGGATAAAAAGGAAGTGGATAAAAAGATAGAAAAAGCTGAAAACAAAGAAATGAAAAAAGTAGAAAAAAGTTTACAAAAGAACCATCTTGAGAAAGCATTCGAGTTTTGTCAGAAGATTAGATTCCCGTATAGCAAAGCATACATGGGCATGGCGAAAGTATTTAACGCTACCGATAAGGAAGACGAAGCATACATCGCTTATATGAAAGCGGGTGAACTCTTTTATAGGTCGGGATGCTATAAAGAAGCGATTGATGCTTTCGGTAATGCTTCGGATATCGTTATGGGTAGCTCTCACATGAAAAAGACCATACATCCAGCACCGGTCATGGCTGGTGATGCTGCTTACGAAAACGGTGACTATGAAATAGCTTTACAATACTATGATAAGACCATTCGCGAATACATCAAAAACCATTACTTACCTATAGAAGCTATAGCAGGGATACATGAAAAAATAGGTAGAACATATGAAGAGATGAATGACTATCAGAAGGCAATAGAACACTATCAAAAAGCAAACAAGTTATATCCAAACAGTGAAAGCATCATCTATAGACACCTCAATGCTTATCTTAAAACAAAACACGAGTATAAAAACATAAACTTAAAAACCATGATTAACTTCCTAATAAATGATGCTTTCAAAGAAGCGTCACTTACTTTTTACCCCCCGGATAAGCTATCTTATGCAATTAGACGATTGTTTAAGTCTATGGTTTTAAACATATCATTATAAAAATTTTTTATCAACCATTATTGACATTAAGTACATATGTTATTATCATATATCTAAATGAAAATGGTTTTCATTTCCAATTAGGAGGATTATATATGAAAAAGAAAATCGTATCTCTCTTACTGATATTAATGACTCTTAGCTTAATGGTATGTTCCGACCAGAAAAACGAAGTTAATAGTCAAAAAGAAGAATCATCCAAACTAAGCATATTCGTAAGTATACTCCCCGAGAAATACTTTGTGGGAAGAATTGGCGGGGATTTAGTCAATGTCAATGTAGTAGTTGGAGAAGGTGACGACCCCCATACTTATGAACCAAAGCCCCAACAGATGAAAGATATGGGAGAAGCGGACATCTATTTCGCTATCGGTATAGAGTTTGAAAAGATATGGCTCCCCAAATTCACTAACCTTAATAAAGATATGAATGTTATCCACATAGATAAATCCATCGAGAAGATACCCATGGCGGAACACCACCATTTTGATGAACATGGAGCAGAACTAAATAAAGAAGTATCCAATGTAGATGAGCACAGATTAGACCCGCATGTGTGGCTTTCCACCAATAACGCTTTCATTATCTCTGATGTGATACTCAAGGCATTGACCGAAGAAGACCCGGATAATGCTAAGACATACCGCAAGAACCATGAAAAACTAATCAATGATATAAATGAACTGGAAAAAGGGATACAAGAAAGCCTCAATGATTATAAGAATAGGAAATTCCTTGTATTCCATCCGGCTTGGGGTTATTTCGCAAGAGACTTTAATCTGGAACAGATACCGGTAGAAGTGGAAGGTAAAGAGCCATCACCTAAGGAGCTGGTGGAACTGATCGAATATGCTGATAGTATGGGTATCCGAATTGTTTTTGTATCACCTCAATTCTCTAAAGAATCAGCTCAGACCATAGCAGAAAGCATAAACGGGACTACCGCTACTATAAATCCTTTGGCTGAAGACTGGATTGAGAACATGAAGCGTGTAACAGAAATATTAAATAGTGCTTTGAATAGATAGACCCTTTTATATTTTTTCATCACTAATCATCTCATGCTAATTCTTGCCTGGAAAAAATCTTAGTAATGGACAACCTTTTATTTAGAATAAATTCATAACTTGATTATAATGAATTTATTCACGATTTTTTATATAAAGTAAGAATTATTATCAAAACTATTATCCACTAAGAAAAGATATAATTATTCCGATAACCATAATATTAATTATAAAATATACTATATATGGTGGTTATATACAGAAATTAAGACAGGAGGCAGAAAAGAGGAAAAACCATCCGGAAAGTGCTATCAAATTTAGATTCACAAGAAAAAACTAAAGATTTTTCATTGGCTGTCGAATTCCATTAATAATAGCGTTCCTTTTAAGAGGCAGCCGTCCTTTTGATCCAAACCCGTTTGGTTGTCTCTTTTTTTCTTACAAAACCATGATAAAATATCAAGATAAAACCCTTATAGATAATATATTCCTTAATGAGAGGGTTCTTCCCGATGAAAAAAGCGATAAAACCAACATAGAAATTATCGGCAACTCATTCTTTATTAATAAAGATGAGTTGAATGTTTTAGATAAAAAACTCATGTATCAATGCCAATTGTATAAAACGGAACCCTTCTACCTTCTTTTCAACGAAAAAGCTCTATCAGATACTACATTAAAGCGTGCTCTTGAACAACGAGGAGTTGAACAGCCGGACCTATCTATGAGTGATAGCATTCAGGCTCTATTCCAGCCAATGTTTGAGTATGTCTCCCGCTTCTATTATAATGTATCGCTTAAGAAATTCGATTTCGCAGTAAAAACCGGTAAGAAGGTAGACTTCAAACGTATGCCAAAAAGCGATAATAGTCTCTATGCTTATGTTATGCCTGCTAAGCTAACCATAGAAGGAGATATGGAGATAAAATTCATTTTGTTCATTCCGGTTAAGCTTCTTCGCTTCCTCGTGTTCTTCCTCACTAATAAGGATATAAGCAAGATGAAAGCACCTAAGGAGTTAGTAAAGATCATTTCGGACTTAGAACATCATTTCATCGGAGCTAAAGCGTTTTTCCCATATAAAGGATATGAGTTTTTCAATGAGCTTAGCGAAACGGATTTTCAAAAGCTTATTACCAGGATGTTTTCTTCCAGCATGCTTAGTTATGATATGCTGTTCGCATTGTCTCGTGTAATAGAGAATGGGACTGATAAGGTGATTAATGCTTTATCCAAGAGACGGAAAAATGAGTTCATCGAGAATACTCGGGAGAAAGCCGGTTCCTACGATAAAAGGTGGACTCAGACTGCCCTTTATCATATCATCTGTAACTTAAAAATACTCCTTGAAAGGAAGAAATTTGAATCAATCCTGCTAGATAAGTTTCAGAAGATACTTAAGTATATAGAGATGAATACCATAGAGAAAACAATCCATCGTAAACCTATCAAAGAATGGGTAAGAGAAGCAAAGGAAAACAAAGCCTTACACACTACTTTCTCCAATTGTAGTCTGATTGATGTAGCAAGGGCTTTAGCCGATGAAGGGCAAGAAGCAGTGGAAGAATTTCAGGAGGGCATCTCTAAAAGGTCTTTCCAGGACCTCAAAGAAGACATAGACTATATTAAGCGTAATCAACCAACACATGAAGAGAAACTACAAGCCAAGAAAAAGTTCATCGAGACTTATGCGGAAAGCCGATTTAACAATCTACCATATGAACAGCGTCATATCTCTCATTGGGTGGACTTCAAGGATGAATACTCGGTAAACTATGCCTTTAACTACATAGGACCGGTAGACTTCTCACTGGGTATGATGGAACTTGAACAGAAAGGCAGACGTGGTATAATTAAACAATTGCAACCACCCGCCAAATACTTTGTGGAAGACCTTTTATCGGGTAAGATTACCCTGAGTATACCATATGGAAGGCAAACCATTATAAGGGCTTCGGAGAAACTCGCTACCGAATTGTATAAACTAAAACTAATGAACAGGATATCCATAGAAGAACCTAATTTTGACCGTAAAGAAGAGTGAATATGTTAAGAGTGGATAAATTTGTTTACTTTATGGTTAATCTTTGTTAAACTTAATATGGTTATTATGATAATTGTTTTACGCTTTTTAGTGAATTGTTGTTGAATATCAAAAAATTACATAATAACAGTTTTTTTTACTTCGATAGGCTCAGCAATCGCTAAGTCAAAATGACATTTACCCACGACCCATTGAGAAGATTGAGATTAAGGTCTGAGGGAGCGGTTTTATATCATCAACAACATTTGACATAAGAGCGTTGTTTTATACTGTTTATAAATAAAAGCGGGGTATTTAAAAAATGTCCAGCAAAGATGAAAGATTAATGAAAATCGAACAAAGCATCCTCGGGAAGATAGAAAAGAAGAATAAAAAGATTACCGATAAGTTTACCGAAAAGATAGATAAGGCTATCAAAGAGCTTAAAGACTCTCCATCTGCGGAGAAGGCAGAGAAATTGAAGATACATGAAAAAGCGATTCTCCGTGAACAGAGGAAGCTGGAGAAACTACGTAGTAAGGAAGCACAAAGGAAAAGACAGAGGGATAAGTATAATCTTACCCCACACCAGGAATATGAGCTAAGGAAGCACAAAGCCAAATCTGGATTCATGTCTCACTTCGTGTCTTTTGCCTCGGTGAATACCATGCTTATCGTAATATGGTTCATAACAGGCGGTTTTGCTGGACTTCACCCATGGTTCATCTATCCTTTACTAGGATGGGCTATTGGTCTTGCCAGCCATTACATAGGCTATAAAGGACATCTTAAAAAGCTCGATATCATATACGCAAACCGGGATGAATATTTCCAAGATAGCTTCCAGTTAAAAGATGAAGAACCATCACAGATAGAGAAAGCGGAAGAAGAAAGGGATCAGATACCGGTAAGACTGATTGAACCGTATTCTTCTTATGTAAATGAAACAAGACAGGTATCCAATACGCTATTGAAACAGATTAACGAGTCCGATAACGTCGATAAGGAATTACTGAAACAGATAAAAGACTCACTCAACCATTATACCGATAAGATTTTCTACCTATCTAAACGGGGTCATTTCCTTGAACAGGCGATAAACCAGTTTAACCTAAAGAATGTAGAGGAAAGCAAGAAATCCATCGAAAAGCTCCTACAGGATACCGAGTTGGATGATGATACCAAAAGGGAATATGAGAATGCCCTCCGTATGCTGGATAAACAGGCCACCAGCCTTGGCAAAGTCCAAAAGGTAAAAGACAAGATACAGGCCAATCTGAATACATCCTTGATAACCCTAAACACTCTTAAACTCGACTTTATCCGGCTTCAGTATATAACTGATGAGTCCGCTGAAGATGCTATCCAATCATTAAACAAGAAAACAGAAGAAATAGACGACTATATTGACCTGTTAAGCGATTCACTAAAAGACATAGATAACCAGATTTAAACAAAACCTGTTCAGATAAACCAACCAATAGAAGTACCCATTATGAATAAGTCCAATGTGAAACAAATGAAAAAGCTTGTTAAGAAAGTCTATAGTCTGTGCGGTGACTTCATTGGGAGATACCGTATGATAGAAGAAGGAGACCGCATAATAGTAGCTATATCCGGTGGTAAGGATTCTTATATGCTAATGGATAGCCTGATACACTTCAAAAGAGTCGCTCCGATAGACTTTGATTTAAAGGCTGTCCATATAGACATAGGATATAAAGAGGGACAGGTCAAGCTCATAAAGGCTTTTACTGAAAGCAAAGGCTATAAACTGAAGGTGGTTGCTGAAGACATATCACCACTGATAGAAAAGCATATAAGCAATAATAAGAACCCATGTTCCTTGTGTTCACGCATAAGAAGAGGAGCATTATACACGGTTGCCAGGGATTTAGGCTGTAATAAAGTAGCATTAGGTCACCATAAGAATGACCTTATCGAGACCTTCCTATTAAATATACTATACAATGGGACGATATCGACGATGCCGGTGAACTATCCTACAGTAAAAGAAGGTATACGGGTTATCCGTCCACTAGCACCAGTCAAGGAAGAATACATCTCCCAGTATGCCGGTATCAATTATAAAGACTTTATCTATAAAGGGTTGAGGCTTTGTCCCTTTGTGAAGCACAAAGATACCCTTAAGCGTGAAAGGGTAAAACAACTCATAACCGCTCTTAAGAATGATATATCCGATGTGGAGAATTCACTATTCGCATCCCTTTCTAATATACATACTCGTGAAATGCTTGATTTGAAGGTTAATAAGGATATGATAGATATTAATGCTAATGAGTAGAAAACCGCTTTTTAGGTGATATGCATCATTCCTTATTTTGTGATGATTTCCATGATGATATAAGTCCAATAAGGAAAGGCAAAACAAGGGCAATGAATCCAACAATGATTAATATAACCATAAAGCCGGTATTGTAGAATAGGAAAGAAGAATGAGATGCAAGATAACCACCGCTTAAGAAAATCATCCCAATCAAAGGCCACAACAGAACTGATATTATGAAACCTACCACTGTATTGAACATACTTAGAGAGAATGTCTGATATGAGCTTATGACCTTGTTTTGAATGAGATTATCATTTTTTCCTAAGTTCTCCATTTTAGTGGATATAGGCATGACCTGGCTTTGTATAAGTTCATGGTCTTCTCCCATACTGATAATGCGGTCTGCTACATTGGTTATGCTCTTATCCTTTATGATGCTTTCTAAGTGGTTTAATACATCCATAGCCATCGCTTTCTCCATCTTATCATATGAGATGAAGTTTGACAGATCTTTTTCTATATCCTTCAAAACATTGGTTAGTTTTCTATCGAGTATAGGATTAACATATTTAATAATGGAGGTTTTTAATGTTGCCGGAATTTTTAACTCATTATTATCATCTAGCATTTCCTTGTAGTCTTCATCTATAATCGAATTAGGAATGCCCAATTCAATTTCTTCTAGTTGGGTAATCTGTTCTTCGATGCTATTTATGGCTAATTTATAAATATTATTCTTGAATTCATTGGATAGAAATACGATACGCCTTCTAGGGAAATTCCGCTTCTTTTTTATTATTAACTCGGTGATGTTTTCTATTAAGTGTTTCTGGAAGATATCATTGATTTTGTTTAAATCCCCCGCTGGAATAAGCATATATTCCGGACGGTAAGGAAGGTTTTCTAATACCACATCGGATAGAATTTGTTGGGAGTTTTTAATCAAGGCTTTCTTGTCTTCCTCATCGATTACTATGGTTGCTTCGTTAAATAATTGATAATCCTTATCTTCTTCCAGCATTGTCTTCAGCTTTTCCAATGTGTTTATACAGGAATCGTTTATCTCTTCTAAAAGTTCATCAGAAAGAATTTTGTATATCGGTTCTCCCATATCATAGTTAGGTTCTTCGGATAGGTTCCTTTCTATGGATAGGTAATCCCGTTGATTGGAGCGGATTTTGTTTAAAACCTCTTTGTTCTTATCCTGATGAAGCCTCTCTATGTATTGTAAAGAGTGTATTGGATCATCTGAGTAGTGATATAAGAAAGTCAAAAGCGAGTCGGTTTTATTGTATGTTATAGCTTTTTCTATAAGGGTAACCACTTCTTCCATATTTGTTACATCCACTTGCTGAAAAGTCTTTAGTAGGTATGAGCCTGCAATTATATCTCTAATCTGAAGTAGTCTCCAGCTGATGGTGTTAATGGCTTTAAGGTTGCGGATATGCTCACCTATAAGATAACCAGCATCTATATTGATATCTGGATTACCTAATTTTTCCTTCTGGTTATTATAAGATGTGATACGGTCTCTTATCCCATCCAGTAACTTGCTCAATTCATTATTTACCCATTCCAAGCGTCCGATGTTTGCTGATATCTTGTTGAGGTTCTTAGCTATCCTGATATCGTTATCAACAATGATAGAGTCTACATTTATCTCCCGGTCAATCCTTTCTAATTCATCTATCATATCATTGACAGCATCAGCGTATATCTTGAACATAGTCGAATCTTCCACCTCGAACATGGATGCTATCTTTAAATCGGATATGTTCTCTATCTGGTTCTTGCTATACATCGACATGGTTGACACATTAGAGTTAATCTCGGAGGTCCTCTCTCCGATACCCCTGACGATGTTCTCCTTTTGCCTTTTGTTTATCATATCTTTAAGCAATCTTTCCGGGTCATCTGCGGTTTTGATTAGTTGTCCGATTTTATTAATTCCATTATATGTAACGATATCCTGAATAATAATGAAACTTTTTTTCTTATTATGGAATTCAAAGTTTTCAATAGTATTTTTCAAGTCTGTACCAAGAACTTCTTCTATTTGCTCCAATCGGTCAACAGCTCTTTCTGATGAGTTTATAATCGTTATCAGGTCATTTGTGGTCTTAGGGTCATTTACGATGGTTTTTACATCATTAGCTATCTTTATCGGGTTTTCTGAATAATCCGTAAGTATCATGTAGTCTTTAAGCGGAGATGAAATATGAGGAATGGTTATGTTAATAATGATGTATACCACTCCTATCATCAAACCGGTCATGAGATAGGACCTCATAAATAAGTCTTTGAACCGATTATTGCGAAAGAATATGGATATCAAAACTATATATATTAATACAGCAGGTAATATAATAAAGATAATCACGGGGTCGCTTAACATCGCCAAAGCCCTCCATTTATAAAAGTGCAGGTCAATTATTGATTATATCGATGTTTACTTATACGATAATAATAACAATGAATATAATAAACAAAATTGTTTAGGAAATGATGTGGTTGTTGATTTTATTTATCTATATTGATAGAAAATATAATGTAAACCATTCTTTGATGTTATTGAATGATGCTTGCGGATGTTTCTCCGGTAACATACAATGGCAGATAAAAATCCTGTGGGCTTCCTTCTAAATCAGCTGTAGCATGAAATGTCCCTTCCACAATGTAACTCACCATACCATCATCAGAAGCCCCGGCTACTATCGTCGCACCTTCTGTCGGTGTAGTATCAAATACAACGGGCAAATCAAGTACTACACTATCCGCACCCCCAGGTGCTCCATCATAACCTTCTATATCTAATGCCGGATTGAATAAGTATATCTCCTCGTTAGACTCAACTCCTTCCAAAGTTACGATATACTCTACATTATTGATTAATGCACTATGTACGTCCATATTCTGAACGGTACAATTCACCATTAAGTCAAAGGTGTAACTACTCGGTATGGGAGAGCCATTGATGGTGTAGGTTCCTGATACATTATTAACAGTAACTTCCGGCTGTTCGAAGAACTCTTCGTATCCCACTTCCACAAAAGCTGACCCTTCTATATCGATGGGTAAATCTAGGTTGCGGTCTACCTCATGGAAAATTCCGGTTACTGTATAGACAAGTTCTTCACCATTTTCAAGTTTTTTAAGGAGTTTTGCCGCTCCTTCTGTGGGTAATGTTAATGGTAATGTTGTTTCGAGTGGTGTATCGACGAGTATGGTCTCATCTAAACTGTGCTCCATCTCCTGTGACTCTACACCTTCAATTACTGCGGTATATGTTGTATCACCAATATTGCCTTCCCGACTGTCATTGTTCGTAATCACCACCTCCAGGTCTAATTCAGTCCATTCACCCGGAAGCTCTTTTAATGAAAAGCCTTCTACTTCAACTGTGGGTTGTTCAAAGAAATTACCCAAATCGCAGGAAAACATAATAAAGCTCACTAATATAAATAGCACTAAAATATATCTTTTGTTATACATAATACTAACCCTCATATCATTTTTTAATAGAAACTATGTTATATTAATCTCTAATAAAGTAAAGATAATAAAATAATCCTTTAAAGTTAATAATAAATTCTATTATCTTATTTTTTAATTAACCAAGAATCTTATTAGAGATAATAACTGACCAGAATTTATAAAATCCTAAAAAAAAATTGAAAAAACATATTGACTTTTATAATTAGTATATGTACATTTATAACTGAACGGTCGGTTATAATAAAAACGATTATTA
>CAYUUC010000096.1:0-11753 GCA_964447635.1 uncultured Spirochaetia bacterium | reverse complement strand
TTTTTTAATCAAATTTAAATCTTCATCATTATAAATATTATTAATAATCTCATTCTGAAATGTTTCGTTGTCAATATTTTTTAATATGATGTTATTAGCAATATTAATTGCATAATTATATATTTCTTTAGTATTTCGTAGATTTTCTGTTAGGATATATTCAGGTTCTGCTATTAAAAAGTTTTTAAAGTTCTTTCCAAAGATATTTTGATAAGGGTCATAAAAGAAATATAAAATTCCTTCATCTTTTGATTTTAATAAATTCTCTATTACATCTTGCCATTCTTCGGAAAAGTCTTGTGCTTCATCTACGACAATAGTATCATACTTCACATCATCGGAGGTAATATACAGCTTTGCTTCTTTATCGATATCTGGTAATTTGATTTTATCGATATCAGATTTATATTTATCGTAAAATCTTTTTCCAAGTAGTTTTACTATAACATAATTAAAAGTTTTTATTTCAAGATTAGTTTCAATACTATTAATATCAGATTCATTTATGTATTGATTATTTAAAAACTCTTTACATTTTTCATTCATAAAGATAGCTAAATTCGAATTAAAACAAGTTAATAATGTTTTCATACCTTTTTTAGCAGATAATACCGCTTTTTTCATAGCTATCCATGTTTTTCCCGTCCCAGCACCTCCTCTAAATTTTACTTTTCTATAGTTACTTAACAAATTTAGAGTAAAATCTTGTACTCTATTAATCTCGTTTAATCTTTTTTTACTCAATTTTATTTCTTGTGCGGTTGTTATACCATAGAACCTGTTTTCATTTATAATCTTATTAATTGAGACAAAATCTTGATGATCTAACATCTTGTTAGGGTTAAATATACTAAAAATTTTATCAATTTTTGGTTTAATATTTTCTAAATCATATGAATCTATAATCAAGTTTCTATCTGCTAATTCTATTCCTAAATTTTTATCTACTCTAAAAAATGGAAAACATACACAATATCCTACTCTTCCTGAAAAATCTCTATTTGTAACTTTTTTAAAATAGTTTTTTAAAATATCTGCACTATCACTTGATTGTTTGATTGGGCTTTTATTTAAAATCCTTATATCAGTTAATAAACCATAGTTTTTTAATATTTTTATTATTATTTCATTATTGATATCTTTTTTCAAAATAAACTCGTTATTTATCTCATCTTTCTCATATGAATCAGTGATTACTTTTAAATCATCTTCATTTTCTATTTGGTTAGAAAATTCATTTTTAAATTCTTCAAATTTTATATTGTTTGGTATTGATGGTTCATTGAGTATTAACTTCCATTTTTTGTCTTTATAAATTAAACCTTTTCCACCTTTTACTTCCATACAAATTAAACCATAATCAGGATGTAATATTATAAAATCCACCTCTCCTCTATAAAAATATTTACCCCTATTACTTGGAATATGATAAGTTATTGAGTAGTAAACAATATAGTCTTTTGGTAAATTTTCCTTTAATAATTTATAAATCATATGTTCAGATTCTGTAAAATTATAACTACTGATGTTATTTGGTATCATTTTAGCCATATATTTTATCCTAAATCTTAATATATATAAATATATATATATTATATCGAAATCTGAATTATATAATATTATTTTATTATTTATGACATAAGAGACAATTATACATTCCTGTGTCATCAGTAAATCTCTTAACTACACTAATAGTATAATATCAATGACAATACAACACTAATATATTAAATATACATATATTAAATTTATAAAAATATATCAGAAATAAAAAGACCCCATCTTAGCCTCCCCTTATAGGGCAGTAAAAGATCGGGTGATGTAAGAAGAAACCTTAGTCCCCCTTATTAAGAAAGAAGTGGTATAATTTTAGTTAAAGAGATTACTTACTCTTTTACTTTTACTACTACCTGTCAGGGAGAGGGTAGGAGAGGGTCGTCCCTTTTGGTAGTCAAAAGCAAGAGTTTTTGCCCCCTATAAGTTTCAGTGACAGTGAAACATTTACTTGATTTGACACACCAGCGCTATGAGGGGAGATTCCGAGAGGGGTATTGTTTTACAACAACTTTTGGTTAATGAGTGATAATCATGTGTTAAAATTTGCTATTTAATCACTCCAAGGTCTTTTCCTATCTTTATAAAAGCATTGATTGCTTTATTAATCTGTTCTTCGGAATGTGCTGCTGAGATTTGTACTCTGATTCTAGCTTGACCTTTAGGAACTACCGGGTAACTAAAACCTATAACATATATACCTTCATCGAGTAATCTATTGGACATCTCAACAGCTAATCGAGCTTCTCCAAGCATTATCGGAACTATGGGATGGTCACTTTTTTTAATATTGAAACCAGAATCTGTCATCTTATCTCTAAATAACTTTGTGTTTTCCTGTAGCTTTTTGATTAAATCTCTGCTTTTTTCTATAAGCTCAAAAGCCTTAATAGATGCAGATATAACAGCTGGAGGGACTGTATTGGAAAAGAGATAAGGACGGGACTTCTGTCTTAAGTATTCAATAATCTCTTTTTTACCAGTGGTAAACCCACCACTTGCACCACCCATTGCTTTTCCCAATGTACTGGTGAATATATCTACTTTATCCATTACTCCATGATACTCAGCACTACCACGACCGGTATCACCAAAGAAACCTGTAGCATGACTATCATCAACCATAACGATAGCATTATATTTTTCAGCTAATTCTGTGATTTGGTTGAGTTTTGCTACATCTCCATCCATAGAGAAAACACCATCAGTAGCTATCATTCTGAATCTATGGTTTTGGGTTTCTTTTAGTTTATTTTCTAAATCTGTCATATCCCCATGTTTAAATCTAAATCTATCAGCTTTACACAACCTGATACCATCGATTATGCTTGCATGGTTCAATTCATCGCTTATGATTGCATCTTCTTTATGGAGTAAAGGCTCAAAAAGCCCTCCATTAGCATCGAAGCAAGCTGCATATAGTATAGCATCTTCTTTACCAAAGAAGTCTGCGATTTTATTCTCTAGCTTTTTATGTATGTCTTGAGTACCACATATAAACCTTACAGATGATAAACCATAACCATGAGTATCAATACCCCTTTTGGCTGATTCTTTAATCTCAGGATGGTTAGCTAAACCTAGATAGTTGTTAGCACAAAAGTTTATAACATCCCCAATTTTTACATGTATTTTTGAACTTTGTGGAGAAGTGATTATCCTTTCATCTTTATATAATCCATTTTGTTTTATATCCCTTAATTGTTCTGATAAGTGAGATACAATTTTTGATGAAGCCATTTTTCCTCCTTTTTCCTTTTATATAATATTCACAAATATTTCTAATAAAATAAGATAATAATATACAAAAAATATACTAATAAAGTTTTTTTATTGATTTTTTCTAATAATTGGGTATATTAAAAATATGTATTTGTTTTAACTTATTTCTTTTAATAAATGTACTGATTTAATAGTTAAATATAACTACATAATATATGGAGGTTGTAAATATGTTAAAACATCGAAAATCCTTATTGATGGTTATATTGATTATTGTGTTTATTACTATGTTTACTATTATAAACTGTAAACCAAAAGACCCGCCTAATATAGTTATAACACAATATAATAATACAATTTATCCAGATTCTACTTTCATAATGGAAAGTGTAATTGTGGGTGAAACTGGTGATATTGTTACATTCACTATAACAAATTCAGGAACATTAGATTTAAATATCGATGATATAATCATTTCCGGAGATAATTCCAACCAATTTATACTGGATAAAACAGTCCCAGCTGTTGTTTCAGATAATGGAGAGTATAACTTCACTCTACAATTTCAACCATCTGTTGGAGGATATTTATCTGCTGATATAAAAATTGAAAGTGATTCCGAGATTAATCCTGTCTATAATTTTAAAATAGCTTCTAGTGGAACCACTGGAGAGATAAATGTTATCGGTAGAGGACAAGATATTGGAAATGGTGGAAAATTTGAATTTGGTAACTTGTTGGTTATTAATGGTGTGATTGAAGAAGAATTAACCATAGAAAATGTTGGTAATGGAAACCTAATTATTTCAGAGATATCCAAAACCAACCAAGATAGTCCATTCACTATTAATGATGTTAACATTCCAGGCAATGGTTTAGTAATACCAGTTGGTGATACTGAGACTTTTAATATAACATTTGACCCAAATGAAGCAGGGGCTTTTACAGATACAATCAAAATTGTAAATAGTGACCCTATAAATACGAATTTCCTTTTTAACATTAAAGGTTTTGGAACAGAATCTGATGTTTATGTTATTCAGAATGTAAACGTCATTGAGAATAATGGAGAGTATGACTTTGGTAATGTAATAAAAGGAGAGTCCACTGGATTGGTGACCTTTAGAATAGGTAATATGGGAACTGGAGACTTAACAGTAACAGATATTTCTTTAAGCGGAGACGATGCTGGTATATTTACTCTGGATACCTCTGAATTTGATACCAATGATGTCGTCCCTCCAAGTAGTGAAAAGAATTTTACTATTGAATTAACTCCTTTAGATATTGGAGTTAAAAATGCTACTTTAACAATAACAAATGACAATGTAGACCATAATCCTTATATATTTGATTTGATAGCTAACTCTGTTACATCGAATATAAATGTCTATGATGGAGAAACTCTAATATCAAATAACGATACCTATGATTTTTCTGATGTAGAAATAGACGAAGATAGCGAGGTACTGGAACTTAAGATAGGTAATGATGGTGAAGGAGAGCTTAGAATAGATAACATAAGTCTTGATGGGATAGATTCTGGAGAATTTGATATCTTAAATATGCCTTCATTTCCGATATATATTGAACCTGATAGTGAGTTTATATTAGAATTAATCTTTAGTCCAACCTTGGAACAGGATTCTCAAGCTACTTTAACTTTAGATAGTAATTCTGAACTTAATGGAACTTTCATAATCAATTTAGAAGGTAGAGGAGATAATACTCCTCCTGGAAATGTAACTGATTTGACTTATTATAAAGGAACAGGTATTAGATTATCATGGACACCCCCTTCTGATACAGACCTTGATAAAGTAGTACTCACTTTGAATGATACTAGTGGGTCAGTTAATAGGTCTATGGAAGTGGAACCAACAACAACAGAATATGAATTTGAATATCTACCTATTGCCCATGAATATGATGTTTTGGTCAAAGTTCATGATAAAGCAGGAATTGTATCAGGAGAACAACCGGATGGTTCTATAATTGACCTTCCTGATGAAATGATAAATGACATACAATTCCACATTCATAATATCATAGATAGATGGGGAGATAATTATTCTAATCCTAATCCAACATTCAGGCAACCTTATGGGATTGATATAGACACCTCTGGTAATATTTATATTGCTGATGCAACATATCATAATATACAGAAATTCGATTCCGCTGGTAATATTCTAATGAAATGGGGTTATTACGGCTCAGGTGACGGGGAACTAGATAATCCTACAGGTATAGCAGTAGTAAATGAAGGTGGAACTGATTATGTCTATGTGGTTGATACATACAACCATAGGATTCAAAAGTTTGATACTGATGGTAATTATATATTGAACTGGGGAGATAACGGTCAAGGTGATGGTCAATTCATTAATCCAATAGGAATAGTATCGAAAAATGAAAGTGGAACAGACTATATTTATATTACAGATACTGATAACCATAGAGTACAAAAATTTACAACCACAGGAACATATATAACACAATTCGGTGGTTATGGATTAGATGGAACTGGTGATGGTGAATTAAATAGACCTATGGGAATAGTAGTAGATGCTTCTGGAGAATTTTACATCGTGGAAAATGGTAATAATAGAGTGCAAAAGTTTGATTCAACAGGTAATCCATTAGGATGGTTCGGATATGATGGAACATCTGCAGGTTGGCACAATACTGGCAGTGGAGATATTCCTATATCAGGAGCAGTGGATGGAGCATTTGATAAGCCGATTGGTATAGCTATTGTTGGAAGTAATATATATGTATCAGATTCAGGTAATAATAGAGTTCAGGAGTTTGATACCAGTGGTAACTATTTAGGTCAATCTGCTATATTTGATGAGTGTGGCTTAATGACTAATTATAATGATGGTTCAGACCATCTCTACATATCGAATATGGTTTATGATGTTGGAGACGGTAATAAGACAATTTACAATTCAGATAGTTCGATTATAGTCTGGGACTTACCATCAGGAACACCAACAGACTTTATTGTAAGTGATTTACCTCCTGGTTTGCTTAATAATCCTAATGCTATGGTGGTCGATTCATCAGGGAATATGTTTGTTGCTGATACAGATAATAATAGAGTAGTAAAATATATATTTGATGGTTCTAATTACTCTTATAGTACTGAAGTGGTTGTGAACAATCCAATAGGAGTTGCTGTAAATTCATTAGATGAAGTATATGTAATTGATGACATTGGTGGAAGCAGGAAAGCAAGATTATTTAATAATAATCTAACATTGTTAAATGACGACTTTGTACCATCCGGAGTATTAAGTTCACCGGAAAGCATTGCTGTTAATAAGACCACCGATCAAGTATATATAGCAGATAATTCAGGCTCTACTCAAAAGATTTATAGATTCGCAGATGATGGAACCATGGAAATGAGTTGGGGAAGTTATGGCGTAGGAAATGGAGAGTTTGTAACTATTCGTGATATTGAGATTAGTCCGGTTAATGGTGATGTTTTCGTAGCAAGTACCGGAAGTATATGGATACCTAATTCAATGGTTATCCAAAGATTCGATGCTGATGGTAATTTCATAAACAAATGGGCTAACCAATACTTCCTAGACCAGGTTAAAGCAATATCCATTGATAAAGATGGAAATGTCAATGCCGCAGTGGTAAATAGTGTCCAAAAGATAGTAATTAAGTATCAGCCGACTGGAGAATACATAACCACTGTATATTTTGATATATTCAAACAACATCATTGGAAAGATGAAATGGATGTAATAACAGATGATCTAGGCAATATGTATTTCTTAGATAAGAAATGGGATACTATACTGAAATTAAGTGAATAATATAATTAAGATAAAACTTAGCAAACTTTAGGAGGTTTTATGAAAACATCAAAAATATCTTTATTGACAGCGTTAATTGTTATTATAATAATGATGAGCATATTATCATGCCAGCCAAAGCTTCCCGAATTAAAGGTAATACAGGGTAGTAATGAAATAAATCCTGATTCAAATTATTATCTAGGAGCTGTTAGGATTAATACAATGGGTAATCCATTGGAATTCACATTGAAAAATGCTGGTAACCTTGATTTAAACATAAATCGAATATTTATTGAAGGAGAGGAAAGCAACCAATTCCAATTGGAAGATTTGGACACTCCAATTTCAATAGAACCAAATGGTGATATAAGTATGGATATCGGTTTCAATCCAACATCAACCGGGACGAAACAAGCGACGGTATCTATAGAGAGCGATGACCCTGATAATCCCACTTTTAGCTTTATTGTTGCTGGAATCGGAAGTACATCTAATATCAACATTAGAAAAGGTACTCTTAATATTCCTAATGGAGGTTCATATGATTGCGGTTATCTGTTAATTAACAATAGTAAAGATATTGATATAATGATAGAGAACCTTGGCGATGATGACCTAACTATTACTGATATAAGTCTAGGTGATGATCCAGAAAATAGTTTTTCGATAAATGATATTTCAATACCACCTAGTGGTCTTATCATCGACGGTTCTGATTCTGAAAGTTTTACATTAAGATTTAGTCCTACTATTGAAGGAAATAAAAATAATACACTGACTATAACAAGTGATGACCCGAATATTCCTAATTATGTGATTACAGTTATAGGAGTAGGAACAATCTCAGAGATATATTTGAAACAAGGTTCTGATGATATTGATAACGACCCTCTGCAGGGATATGATTTTGGTAACATCGTTGTTGGAGAGTCATCAACAGAAGTAACATTTATTGTAGGTAACAGTGGAACTGGCAACTTGATAATCGATGATGTATATCTTACTGGAACGGATGCTGGCGAATTCACTGTGGACATTTCCAATCTAAGACAGGAAAGTTATATTATTCCTGCTGGTAGTGAGAAGTCATTCATGGTTCAATTCAATCCTACATCAATTGGTAATAAAACTGCTGTGGTTAACATTGATAGCAACACTAATGGAACATCTAGCACTTTCCAATTCTTGGTTTCTGGTATAGGTTCTCTTTCACAGATTAATGTAATAGAGGATGAAACCACAATTAATCATCAACAAGCTAATCCTTATGAATTCAGGGATGTTCAAGTTGGTGGTAGCGGAGATCCAGTATCTTTCACTATAGAAAACACCGGCAATGGAGTATTGACAATCACTGATATAAGTATAACAGGAGATAATCCGTCAAACTTTATTTTAAATCAGGATAACTTCCTTCCTAATGTAGCTCCTTCAGAGAGTACAGAGTTTGATATAACATTTAATCCTGATTCAGAGGGTAATTTTAATGCTATTGTCACAATTGAAAGCAATGCTGATAATTATCCCACATTTGAATATGACATATCAGGCAGGGGTGATGATGAAACACCTCCTCCTATTAACCTACAACCTTATGATAAAGGACATGGGATTACATTGAACTGGACTGAACCTTCATATGGTATTGGTATCAATGATTATGATAAAACCGTGATTTTAGTCTATGAAGATAGCATTGAGAACCCATCTCTACAAAGAACAGTTCTAGCAGAGGATGGAATAAGTGATTATTCCTATCATTATGTATATGAAGAATTAAATATAGGTAGCGAATATGACTTTACCCTAGAGACTTACGATGAAGCTGGCAATAAGTCTGATACTGATGTTTATGTTAATGTCAAGTATCATATCCATGATTATATATTAAGCCTCGGTAATGATTATGGTGTCTTTGCTTCACCAAACGCAATCACAGTAGATTCATCAAATAATATATATATGACAGATGTATTCCTAAACAATGTTCAAAAATTTGATATAAATGGTCAATTATTATCAACATGGGGTTCTTTAGGAAGTGGGGATGGTCAATTTAACAGCCCACAAGGTATATCCGCAAATACTGATGGAAGTCTTGTACTTGTAGCGGATACGCTAAATGATAGAATACAGGTTTTTGATACAAATGGGATTTTCCAATATACTATCGGTTCGTCGGGTTATGGTGATGGAGAGTTGGATAATCCAATGGATATTCATGTTGTGGATGAAGGTGGTTCAGATTATATTTATGTAGTAGATTCTGGTAATCATCGAGTACAGAAATTTGATATCTCCGGTAATCATCAATCCCAATTTGGCTCTTATGGAACGGGGAATGGGGAGTTTGATAATCCCGTAGGTATTGTCATTGACCCAATGGATAATATCTATGTCCTTGAGATGAACAACTATCGAGTTCAGATGTTCAACTCAAGTTATGTCTATCAATCCCAATTCGGTTCATTCGGTAATGGAAGTGGTTTATTTAAAGAGCCTTATGATATAACTTTGGTAGATTCAGCAAGTGATCCTAATGGATATTTAATCTATGTATTGGATGCAACCAAGAATAAACTGGTAACTTTCAACTCTGATGGCACATCAGCGGGAGATTACGGTTCCAGTGGTGGTGGAGGTGCTGGTAGATTTAGGTCACCAAGAGGTTTTGCGTTTGCTAATGATGGTTCATCTGATATTGTTATTGTTACAGATAACATTAATCGAAGGGTACAGAGGTTCTATCCTGATTCTTCAACTTTTGATATATTCATGACAAATGGTAGCACGGATGATGGTGAATTTAATAATGCTCAAGGATTAGCCGTATCTCAAGATGGGAACATCATATATGTATCAGATCATAATAATCATAACATACAAAGATTTGATTGGAATGATATTAATAGTGAATATGAGTTTACACTTAAATGGGGTGTAAATGGAACTGGAAATGGTGAATTTGTCGAACCAAGCGGTGTAGCTTTGGATTCTCTCGGAAATGTATATGTATGTGATAGGAACAATTATAGGATACAGAAATTTGATTCCGATGGTAATTATATATTACAATGGGGAAGTCAGGGAACTGGAGATGACCAATTCAAAAGCCCATTTGATATTGAGGTAAATACAAATAATGATAAGGTTTATGTTATAGATAAGGATGTGAACAATGTTAGTTTTGTAAAGAGATTCGATTCTAATGGTAACTTCGAATTAAAATGGGGTAGTCCTGGGACAGATGAGGGCGATTTTAGCCGTCCGGAAGGGATAACTATCGATGGAGATGGAAACGTATATATATCTGATTTAAATAACAAGAATATTCAAAAGTTTGACTCAAATGGTAATTTCCTGCTTAGATTTGGTGAAGCTGCCCGATTGAACGGTGTTTTAGGTATAGCTATAGATAAACACAATAATGTTTATATAACCAGTTCAGAGAACTATTATGTAGTAAAATATGATTCTAATGGTAACTTCATAACAACTTTTGGTGAATTAGGTTTTGGTAATGATGCCTTATTCTATCATATTAATGATATTGAAGTGGATAATGATGCTAATGTTTATCTGATTGATAATATGAATGGAACTGTACTTAAGTTCACTGAATAACATTATTATATCATTGTAATGCTACATATCCAATTCTGTATAAATTGCAATTCAACTCCCACAATATTATACGTATTGAAAGGTTTATTTATTAATATTATCTATGTAAGTTTTTTGCTTATAATATGTTTAATGATGATGAAAACAGAAAAGCAGGAAAAATAATAATACATAGCTGGAGAGAAGGAGTCGGAAAAGGTTCATTAATGAAGTTTTTCGAGACTGTATTAAATGACCATTACGTAAATGTATTACAAAACGAGCTGGACGGACAGTTTAACAGCTATTTAGAAAAGGCTTTAGTATGCTTTTTTGATGAAGTGGAACTTAACAAAGATACCTATGATAAGAAGATTAAACCGCTGGTAACAAGCGAAAAGATAAGAATAAACGAAAAGGGAGTTAAGCAATACACAAAATCAAATAACCGCATGTATGTTGTAGCAACTAATAGCCGAAACAGTGCGAGAATAACAAAACAAGATAGACGCTCAATAATGTTTGATTGTGGAAGCGAATATGAAAAAGACTTTAATTTTTGGAGAGAGTATAACGAAAACTTGTTAGAAAATAGTAAACAATTTTTTCTTTATCTAAAGACGATTTACGAAGAAAACGATAAAAATGATTTGTATTTCTTCTTGGAACGAGGAATAGTAAATGAATACAAGCAAGAAGTTATAAACATGAACCTTGATAGTGTTGAGGCTTTCTTAGACGATATAATTAACGATTATGAATATAACGATAAGTTATATGAATTATTAGAAGTTAAAAACAGTAAAACTTACATTGTAGCAAGTAATTTGTATAATCTTTATAAAACCTATTGTGAAGAAAACAGCAAAAAACTACAAGGGCGAAATAAATTCCTAATTACTTTCAATAACGAGTTTTATTCTCTGTTCAAAATTGAATGTTACTCTGGAAAAAATATAGTCTGGATTAACGATACCGCTAAAGATGTAATGGATTTCAGAGACTGTTGTGCAAGTCGATAATAATTTTATAATATTCATTCTTAACTACCTG
>CAYUUC010000095.1:0-11818 GCA_964447635.1 uncultured Spirochaetia bacterium | reverse complement strand
GATTTTTTCTATAAGCCCTTTAGCCAAGACTTTTTCCTGGGGCATTTCGATAAGCTGGTATTTTATAGAAGAACTACCACAATTTAATACAAAAAGTTTCATAAATATTAACCTTCCCTTCATCATAATATGATCAAAATTTAATAATATATTTTTAATGTTAATTAATACCAATGTTAAGAAAATAACAGAAAAACATCCCAACAAAAATTCATTCTTTATAAATTAAGCTGTATAATTGGATTTATGATTCATGATTCATTAGTAATTTCTTTATCATAAGTTTATACAAATATTAACCATTATAAATATTTTTATAAAATCCCCCGGTTGGTGTTAAATTTTATTAGTAAACCCATTCTTAATAAAGTTAAATTAGTAAACAATCGATTTATTAGATATGTAAGATAATATCAAAAAAATTATATAGATTATAGAGGATTTATTAAATGCTTCATAGAAAAGTAAGTATCCTATTAGTTACATTATTAATATTTTTTGTATTTACAACAAAAGTTTTTTCACAAATAGACTACAAAATTCTAGAAAATGGTACCTTTGACCTATCAATTACTAATCTAGAAGAGATAATGATAGACGACAGCCATGATAATGAATTCGAATCCTATACCTTAGTTGAAGCTTCCTTAATCGCTGAAGGATTAACCGATTCGAATTATATAAACGAAGTAACTCAAAAACTAAACGAAATCATAAAAGGTATTCGCTCCACTCCTAATTTCATATCCTTATCAGAAACAGCAAAAGCCAAATTAGCCCTAACCTATCTCCATCAAAATCTATTCCGTACATACATAGAAACGGAGACCTCCGCACTCGAGGTCTTACGCTCCGGTAGGTTTAATTGTGTGAGTTCATCTATAATTTATAACTATGTTGTAGAAAGCCTTAACATCGATAGTAAAGGCTTTATCGTACCATCACACGCCTTTTCCGTTGTATATGCTGATGGAAAGAATATAGAAGTGCAGACCACTTCTCCTAACGGTTTTAGTCCAAGTAGTGCTTTGAAAGAAGAATTTGAAAGGCTAACAGGTTTCGATTATGTATCCATCAACGAGCAGAATGGTGAAAACAAAGTAATGGTGGAAAATCCCAAACTAATCTCTGTCCAATACTCCAACCTCGCAGCATTCACCGCTCAGAGAACTCGTAACTATAACAAAGCCCTATCCTACGCTATTAAAGCTTTGATGGTCTATCCTGAGTTTAAAGATGCTAAAACCAATATGGTCTCAATACTTCTAAAATGGATACAATACATGACAGATAACCAGAGACAGTATGAAGAAGCTATCGATTTCAATAAGAGAAGCATTGAGCTGTTGCCTGAAAATGAAGGCTTGAAGGATAATCTGGTCTATGTCTATTCCAGATACTCTAATGCTTTAACCATAAGCAAAAATGGTGAAGACTACACCAAAGCTATAAGTATTCTAGAAGAAGGTAAAGACTATTTCACTGAAGTTGATTATAAAAATGAGTTTGACGAGTTAATAAAGATTAACTACATTAACCACGCAGGCTCTCTTAATAATAAAGCCAGGTATGAAGAGGCATTAGCCGTAATAGATGAAGGATTAAGTAAGTATCCCGACGAACAACGCCTGAAAGACCTTAAAGTAGACGTTTACTCCAACTATGCTCTACATCTATCATCTAATGGTGATAAGAAAGCCATAGACATCATCGGTAACGCAATGAATGAATTTTCATCAAGAAAAAGAAAAGAGAAGCTGTCAAATAAGGTCATCGATGTATATGAAAATCTATGGTCAGAGAGGATGAAACATGATGATTATAAAGGTGCTTTCGATATTATAAGACTGGCTGAGAATAATCTTAACTTAACTGATAAGATAAGAAAGAAGGTGGATAGCTTAACTAAAAGGACATATATTAATAGAATAAACCACAATGTTAAAAATAGCACGGATAAAAGTTTCCAGCAAGCCTTGACCGATTTATTAACCCTTTATACAAATTTCAAGAAAGATAGAAGCATTATTCGCACAGCAAATTATACTCTACAGAAATATTCCGACTTTTTCCTAAATAATAAAAAACCATTAAATGATGTTTTATCAGAGTATTCAGAATTATTATCCCAGACAAAAGATATATCGGATTTATTTAAGGAAGTTAAGTTCTACACCGGCTATTATATCAAAATGTATATTCAAAACCAATGGGATAACTCCTCAAGTATAAATGATAAGAAAGCAACACTCAATCTTTTGGATAATATTATTTATGATGTTTTCACAGATTTCACATTAAAACTAATTGGTGTAGAAGAGGTTAGGGAGATAGACATAGAGGAAGACCTTAAGCCTATCTTGAACTTGAATAATGCTCAGGTTAAAGATTTCGAGGATAATGGACTGGAAAGAGAAGACCTGGACATACTCAATATCAAGGATTATTATTTCCTATTATATCAGCAATACATTCACAATATTGTAGATGAATATTCCTACCAAAGTGCAATTGACGAGTTCTTCTCTACAGAAAGGATTAGAGATAACCAAACTCTTAAGAATGCCCTTTACAGCTTTATATTAAGAAATGCCCAGAGAGAAGATAAGAAACAAACATCACTTGAAGCTTACAAATATGCATATTCCAGCTATGACCAAGGCAATGAAGAATTAGTCAATAGGATTTTATCTATTTATGTTGATAATGCTAAAAACCAGATTAATATGCTAGCAAAAAATGAACCCGAAAACATATCCGATGATATAACAGATGAAGAAAGACAAATCATCCAAGAAGCAGTTAATTTCTTCGATAAAAATGACCTGATAAAATATGAGCAAACATATTACATAAATGTATCCAACCATGCATACCGTTCTAACAATATCAAACTCGCCCTCGCCTACTCTAAAGAAGGTTACCTTGAATCTAAAGCTTATATAGATAAGATAGAAAGTGATTTTACAGTTCTAACATTTGACAAAGATATAGAAGATAACCATGAATTACTAAAAAAGAATACCATAACATTATACATAAATCGAGCATATGAACTACTCAATCTAAACCAAAATACAGAAGAACCTTATTCTAAACCGATTCAGCTATTGGAAGAATCATTAGACCACTTCACAGAAGAGGAAAGGAAATCCTTACAAGAATTGTTAACCGAATTCATAGAAAAAAGTAAGGAGTAAAAACAACTAAGGAGTTATACCATAAATGGATAATCCCAATAAATCCTCATCAAATCCCCCTGAAATGGATAAAGACTTGCTTGAAAAGAGCTGGAATTTATATATTGAAATCGATATTATCTTAGAAAAAGCCCAGAAAGAATGTCTTTCCTTAAAAGATACACTAAAACTAATATTCCCAATATTAATCAATAAACTCGATTGCGAAGGTGTTTTCATAAAGACCTATGATGAAGACCTGAAGATGAAGGTATTTAACGCACTCAAAAAAGGATACAAAAGTCAACCCGCTGATATTAAAGAAATCGAAGATTATGCTTATCGTAAAGAAATCTATATTAATGATGATATCGGAACAGTCATAGCAATGAGGATCGATGTTTCCGGAGAATACTTTGGAGTTATTGGAACATTCTATGATAAAAAGCTGAATAATGATAAGATTGATGAACTTAAAAAACTTATTCATACCTCAATCGAGATTATAGACAATTATCTATCAATGATTTACAACGCTTCTAAAAAACAAAAAGCAATTGATAGAATCGGTGAAGCACTTAGTGATAAAGTCCTTATAAGAGGTCTTGACAAAGCAGTTAACAGTCTTAACGAAAGTATAAACTTTGATAAGATGTTATTCTTATATTACCAGGAAGAGAGGGAAACCTTGCGATTACAGAGGGAATACCCGCTTAACTATGTTTATTATAATAAGAAAGAAAGAATAGAAGATTCATTTAAAAAGACAGATTCAGAATTGAAAAAACTAATATACAAAGAAGAAAAGAACTTAAAAAATAATAAGAAAGATATATCAGAAAACCTTATACAAAAGCTTGTTCTCAAGAAGTACATAGAGATGTCAATGATTTATGGAACTAATAAAGAACATCTGGTAGGAAAGATAATAGTCAGCAGAGAAGATAAAGAGTTCAATACTACCCAACGTGATATATTAAATAGCTTCTCCACATTGATAAGGCAAAGAGTGGTAGATTATAATAAAGAATATCGATCCTTATGTCAGTTTTTCTCGCCCAATCTGGTAGATAGGATATTATTAGAAGATAAGTATTATGAAAAGTTCTTGAAACCTAAAGAACAACATGTTGCAGTCCTTTACTCTGATATAAGCAGTTTCACAAAGATAAGCGAAGAAATCCTTAAAGAACCCAGTCTGATTGGTGATTTTATAGATAAGTGGTCTAAAAAGGCGGTGGATATAATTTGGGATAATGGTGGTGTATTCGATAAGATGGTTGGAGATTGTGTTATAGCTTTATTTGGACCACCTTTTTATGAGTATGATGCGAAGAATCTATGCATTAGAGCAATAAAGACCGCAATAGAGATTAATAAATGGACTGATGAGTTATCCAAGACAGAAGAATATCAACATCTTAGGAAATCAAATATCATTCCGGGTTTGGGAGTATCAACCGGGATTAACTACTGCTCGATGTTTGTAGGAAGCTTCGGACCGAATGAGAACTTCACCGGTTTTTCCAGTGGGATGAATAACACAGCCAGACTCCAGCAATTAGCAGGTTATCGTGATATATTTGTTATGGATTCGGTAAAAGAAATAATAGGTAAAGGAGTATCTGGTTTTCATTTTGGTGAGATTAGACAAGCTGAAGTAAAAAATGTAAAAGAACCGATAAAATATTATCCGATAAAATATTCGTTAGATTGACTAATAGATTAAATTGTCTATATATAATGATGATTATTAACTATGATGGTTTAATCCTCGATTTTAATTACTTCTTTATTCTTATGTTTGCCGTTATTATCAGGATTAATATATACTTTCTTCAATTCTTTAAGGTCTTTTCCCGGTTTAAAATAGACAATATTATGTTTAGGGATATGGATTTTTTCGTTAGTTCTGGGATTTCTTCTTATAGATTCTTTTCTTTCTTTAGTTCCAAAAGTTCCAAATCCCCTTAAATATATAGTTTCTTCTTCCAACAGATTATCTTTCACAGTTTTTAAGAACAGCACCAATATTTCATCAATATATTTCTTTGGCATGTCAATCTGTTTAGAAATCAAATCAGTAATTTCTCGCCTCGTCATTTGTATTTTGCATCTCCTGTTTAATAGTAATATTGATACTTATATTATCCTAATTATTTAATATTAATTATCATAAAACACAAAGTAAAACAATTTTAATAGAAACCATGAATAATGAGAATCTATTCTACAGCACTGTCTTTAACTAAATCAGGGACTAGATCTTTAAAAGTAGTAAGTGATGTTTCTTGCCATCCTATTTCTTTATTGTAAAGGATTTTAATATTGTATTGTTTATCATCAGGTAAATTTGCATCATTCATTATCCATCTAATAATTGACTTAAGCCCGCTGGAGTTTAGGAATTGCAGGTCTGTAAAATCAGCGGTGACATTTTTTATGCCATTATCTACAATTTTCTGATGCATTTCGTCAAAAAAAGGACCAAAAATAGCTCCGGGATTTTGCATATTAATTTTTCCATGAAAATAAACAGTAATTCCTTCTTCATTATCCTTGACTTCTATTTTAGCATTTTCTTTCTCGCAAGGGTCAATTCCTATCTTATTACCCATGAACCTTTACTCCTTCACATAAGTAATATAACTATTAGTCTGATTAATAATAATATAGATAAACTAATAAGTCTAATTTATTCTAATTTCTGATATAATATTTTCTTATCCATTAAAAAAGATAAGTTAATAAAAAACGAAATAATTCACAATAGATTATAGTTTTTATATATATTTTTCTATATATCAAATTCTACTTTCATAGTAACTCTTACTCCATCTTGCTTCATAGTAACCTTACCTTTAGCTTCGTATATTATTCGAATCAGTCCTAGTTGACTTTTACCATCGTCTCTAACTGCCGCTTGTTTCAATTTTTCAATGAATACTTCTCTAGACTCAGCACTCTGGATGGTTTTCATCTCTTCTTTAAGTTCCGCTAGATGGTCAGGGTCAGCGTAGTTTTCTACTTCTAAAAATATCTTCTTCTGGTCTCTCCGAACAGAAACTTTTAATCTTGCTATCGGAAAAGGATTCTTATATTGTTTCTGGCTATATTTAACCGAATTTTCCAGCAACTCGCTTATACTCATGGATATTAATTCAGCTCTTGTTCTATCTTTAATCAACTGTAAGAGCAGGTCATTGGAAAACAACCATATACTTGAAACATAATACCATTCAGGGTTAAATGTAATCTCGAAGGTGTCTTTATGATATTTAACTACTTCTCTATCCATAAACTCTCTTCTTACATTTTTATTTATATAATATAACAAAATATCAATAAACCCTTTGATTTTTATCTATAAAAATAATAATTTCAATATCATTAATAATACTGGGTAATCAATTTTTGTTCTTTTAGAAGGGTTTTTAAATCCCCATTATTCTTATCGAAAATTTCTTTATCAATCTGAACATAAATTGATTCCTTTTGAGATGTAAAGATATGTGCACTTTTCCAATTAATATTTAATTCGGATAAAAAGAATTTTATCCTATCCAAGACACTATCCCCCAAATCCTTAACATGAAATTCAACGCTATTATCTTTATATATCATTATATCAATCCAATCTAATTTTTCTATTACTTCATTAACTGATTTTATACCATCTAATACATCACCTTTCTTATCTACCCACTCCTGATGAAATCCGCGTACTATATAGATATTCTTTTCAGTATCCATCCAGGATGCACCACTTATATACTTGTCAAATATCTCTATATCAGTTTTATCGTGAGTATCATTCTCCAAGAAAGCACATATGCTAAGACAAGCCCTGCTCTCATCAATGCCCTTAGCCACTACTATAATCTTATCACCGGTCATTGCTCCTAGGGTAGCTACACCCATAACGCTTTTACAGTTTACATTCATGTTATTATATTCCAGGAAAATTTCACTTTCAAATTCTCCCGCTTTCCTGGCTAAAGACCCGGCAATCCTTAGATGAATACCCTTAGGTATAGATAAAATCGCCTCTTTTTTTGTCATTAAATCATAGCCTCATTTTTAGGTTAATTTTGTAGAATATTTATTAATAGATAAAGGGATATTTTAATAATATTTATAAATTGGTTCTAAATCAATTTTTTTAATATCTGAGATGCTAGCTAAATAAATATCTATAGATTAATTAGAAAAGTTTCCAAGAACTGAACTCCTGGCATCTCCACCTATTTCGCTATCTATACAATAAATCATACCGCTATCGTCTCCTATGTATATCTTACCATTATTAATGGTGGGACTGGACCTAATCGGGAAACCTAATTTCAAAGACCATACTTCTTCTCCTGAATAATAATCCAGGCAATATAAAAATCCATCTAATCCCCCAATAAAAACATAACCATTACATACAACAGGACTGGATTTTACAAATAACCTGGTAGGATGCTTCCAGAACAAAACCCCGTTATCAGAATCTACGCAATATACGTTTTTATCATAACTAGCAAAAAAAATTCGACCTTCATAATTAATCGGGCTGGATAATATTGTATAATCAGTTTGAAATTTCCAATTTATATTACCAGTTAAACAATCTATGCTGTATAAATTATTATCGAAACTGCCTATATATAGTGTATTATCTATTATTAATGGACTGGATTTTATACCACCACCTGTAGATACTTCCCATAAAACCTCTCCTGTATATAAATCCATGGAGTAAACTTTATTATCAAAAGATGCACAATAGATTTTTTCATTCTTTATTTTAGGAGTGGAATAAATAGGACCATTGGTTTTCGTCTTCCATATTAAAGAACCATTTAAATCCAGGCAATAAATATAAGAATCATAGCATCCAAATACAATATAATCTTCATATACCGATGCCGATGAATAGATATCTTTCTCACATACGTAAGACCATAACAATCCTCCGTCTTCTTTATCCAAACAATATAAAGAACCATCGGTAGAACCTATGATCAGTTTATTTTCAACTATTAAAGGACTTGCTTCGACTCTATCCCTAGTCTTATATTGCCATATTTCATTACCAAATATAGAATCCAGGCAGTAAACAATTCCATCATGACTACCGAAATATACTTTATCGTCATCTATTAATGGTGTGGAACGGACAAAAGAACCAGTGTAAAATTCCCACACAATTTTAGAATCCAGACCATTCATAAAATAATAACTTATGATAAAAATAGATACAATCGATAATAAGGTGAGTAAAACGGATCTAGAAAGATTTTTTTTCATTTTTAACCGACTTATATTATTGTTTTATAAGAAAATATAAACATTTAACATATTTAAAATAATAAAAAACTTGTAAAAGAAAATTTTATTCATTATTTAATAAATCGGTGAACACCTACTACTTCTCCAATAATCCTAAAATCATCGGTAGTATCTTCAATAATAATCGGCTTATAAGTTGGATTTTCGGGTTTGAGTAATATTTTGTTATTTTCCCTAAAGAATCTTTTTACTGTATATTCGCCATCTATAACCGCTACAACAATATCGCCATTATTTACACTACTCTTAGGTATAATCATAACCTTATCCCCATCGTAGATTCCGATATCTTTCATTGAATCGCCCTGTATAGATAAAACGAAAGTTTGCTCCGGTTTGTAATAGTCTTCGAGATGAAAATTCCCATCGAATAATTCCTCTACCTCTAAAGGTGACCCTGCCGCTACTTTACCAAGTATAGGGAAATGGTCTTTCTCATTTAGTAAGACAATACCTCTGGAATTGGGTAACCTTTTTATATGTCCTTTCTTTTCTAAAGCATGCAAATGATCGACTACCGATTGTGGAGATTTAAAACCGAATGTCTTTTTAATATCTGATATTGTAGGAGGTCTATTATTATCATCGATATATGATTCGATATAGTCGTATACTTCCTGTTGCCTATTGGTTAGTGGTTTTGGCATATATTAATTCCTCCTTAAATAATATTTGAATATAAATACATATTGTATAAATATACAGATATACCATCTAAAAGTCAATATTATTAAAAGATTATGTGAAATTTTCTTAATATATAATATAGTGTAGCAAAAAACTACTATCTTTATTCCTTTTTCCTCAAAATGTGTCAAAATAACGCGATTTATCTTATCTTAAGAATCAATTAAAAATCTAAAAAACCTATAAATTGCATATATAAAAAACTTTATTAAATTTTATAGTAAAGATATCTACATTCTATCTTTTGGTATAAATTTTGCTTATAATAAAACTGAATTGGAATTATAATTATCATACTACGAGGAGATTTATAATGGCTAACACCAATAAAGATTATTATCAAATTCTAGGAGTGAGTAAAACAGCTTCTGGTACTGAACTAAAAGCAGCATATAGAAAACTCGCTGTTAAATACCACCCAGACAGAAACCCAAACGACAAAGAAGCAGAAGACAAATTCAAAGAAATCTCGGAAGCATATGAAGTTCTTGCAGACCCCGAAAAAAGAAGATTATATGATACATATGGTCATGAGGGATTAAAAAGCTCCGGTTATTCAGGATTTAGCGGTTTTGAAGGTTTTGGACAAGCTGAGGACATCTTTGAACAATTTGAAGATATTTTCGGTAGCTTCTTTGGTGGAAGAAGAGGCGGAAGAAGAAGCAGGCATAGAAAAGGTGCGGATATTAACCATAAAGTGTCTATCACTCTGGAAGAAGCTCAAAAAGGAATAAAAAAAGAAATTGAAATTACAAAAAGCGAAACATGCCCTAAGTGTAATGGTAGCGGAGCTAAACCAGGAACCAAACCCAGCACATGCCCACAATGCAGGGGAACTGGTCAAATGTCTGTTAGCCAAGGTTTCTTCAATATAAGAACTACATGTTCCAGATGTAACGGAACTGGAACAGTAATCAAAGATAAATGTAGTAATTGCTATGGAAAAGGTTCCATCAAAGCTAATAAAAAACTATCCATCGATATTCCTGCTGGAATAGAAGACAGGATGAAAATCAGAATACCTGGTGAAGGTAGTGTTGGTTTAAATGGGGGACCTAACGGTGATTTATATGTTTATATAGATGTTAAAGAACATAAGGACTTTGAGAGAAAGGGAAATGACCTTATATATTATGCTGGTATATCTGTATTTACCGCTATGCTTGGGGGAAATATAGAAGTTCCGAAATTATCCGGTGGTAAAGTAAAAGTGAAAATACCAGAAGGTACGCAAAATGATGAGATTTTCCGTGTAAAAAAGGAAGGACTACCCGATATAAGTACAGGTAGAGTGGGTGATATGTATATTTATATAAAAGTAGAAATACCTAAAAAACTTAACTCTAAACAAAAATCAGAATTATATGAAATTGCTAAAGATTTAGATAAGGAAAGCTCTACTCCAAAATCACTTTATCAAAGACTCAAGAATAAATTTACTGGATAAAATCTATCATATTTAAACTGATGATTAACTTTTTTCATAAAACTTTAACTGATTTTTTATTTATCTTTGTTATATTTATAATGATGATGTCAGCATAATTAGAAAGGAGACTTACATATATTATGAAAAAAAACATAATTATAATCACAATTGTGATTTTTATAATCGGGTTAATCCTAACTTTTTGCGCCCCAGTAGAAGACGCCTGTGTCAATTGGTGGGATTTATGTAAAGATACCGGCCTAAATCATTATGACTCTTATGAAGATTTTTACCCAACCTGCGAAAATCATATGAGCACCATATCCAATAGCGAGATAAGGTGTGTCAGAGATGCTACCACTTGTGATAATATATACAATTGTTGGAATACCGGCGAAGAAGAGTAAACCAAAACACCAATATCACCTCTTTTATCTCATATCCATTAAATTAACCTTAAATTAACTTTCTATAATAACATTATTGAATAAACTAGACCGTATATGAGGATTATAATGGATAACAAGGAAAACTTTTTTAATATACCTAATTTACTTAGTTTAGTCAGATTGATACTATCACCATTTATTTTTTTAATATTTGATTTAAGGGGAGAAGATTATTGGTTTATATTACCTATATTCCTCTTCATATTACTAATAACTGACTATTTAGATGGTTTTATAGCCCATAAAAGTGGAAAACAAACTCAAAGCGGTAAATATCTTAATCCTATCGCCAATAAAGTGTTTACACTAATGATGATACTCCCACTTATTATCTATCATGGATTACCCACCATTTTCCTATTCCTATTCATAGGCAGGGAAGTATTAATCATAATTGGTTATATAATACTCAAAGCAATGAATAAGCAAAAAAAAATCCTACAAAATATCTGGGAGAAACTCTCTATGTTCTTCCTGGTGATACTTTATCTGTTTATAGCTGGTGAATATGTAATACCAATGAGTGCCCAACTACCTTTAGTTATGATTTTACTTAATCTATTGCTTTTATACCTTTCTATTGTTCATTTTTTATCAAGGTTATTCATTGTTATATTCAAAAAAGTTACCATATTAAAAGTTCTATTACCAATTCTGATTATCTTAGGATTTATACTTTTCCTATCTATATGGGTTTATTCAAACTACTTCGACACAAAGATGAATAAAGAGTTTCA
>CAYUUC010000094.1:0-11895 GCA_964447635.1 uncultured Spirochaetia bacterium | reverse complement strand
CTCATTCAGATAAGAAATCACATAAGCAAAAAATGTACCGCTCAGTTATGATTAAGGAACTAAAAATTCATTAAATTATTTGAATTTTTTTTTTATTATATTATCTTGTAAATCTATCAAAAAAAGTCTATAACTACACCTTGATATATAGCGGAATTGTGAATACTATTCCTGAAAAAAGGTTACATGATTAGTAAAGGAGTGTGAATAAAATGGCATTACCTAAATGGCGAAAATCAAAAGCAAAGACCAGGTCAAGAAAAGCAAAGTATTACGGCGGAATGAAGATGCCTAATTTGGTCAAGTGTCCTGACTGCGGAGATTACAAAGAACCGCATAGAGTATGCAGGAAATGTGGTATGTATAAAGGCAGACAGGTTATCGATGTGAAATTCAAAAACGAATAATAGAGTTATATTAATCCCCTACCTACAACCATAAAAAATAAGCAAAAAATAACTATGAAAAATTATAAATAGATGGTTTTCTTAGGCTTTACGTAAACAAAAATAATACATGGTTTTACAGGACAGCTTTAAAATGTTGTCTTGTTTTATATGCTATTTTTACGGAACACTAAGAAATAATTGTTGAATATATCATATTGGTTTTGTTATGATTTTATATTTATTATATTAACCAATTAATTAAAAGATTGTTTTTTATTAAAAAGAGGTAATTATGGGAAAAACAGCATTTCTATTCCCCGGTCAGGGTTCACAAAAACCCGGCATGGGAAAAGATATCGCCGAAAAGTATAAGAGTGCAATGGACATATTCAACAAAGCTAATGATACCCTGGGATTCGACCTGAAAGACTTATGCTTTAATGGTCCTGCCGATAAGCTTAAGGATACATCCATTACCCAACCCGCTTTGTTCACCACTTCTGCTGCCATCCTTCAAGCAGTGAGAGAAGAGACCAATCTAAAGCCAGACTATGTTGCGGGGCATTCACTCGGTGAGTATACAGCATACTATGCCGCAGGATACATCTCATTCGAGGAAGGACTCAAAGCTGTTCGAAGGCGTGGCGAGTTGATGAGGGATGCCGACCCCAATGGCATAGGCACAATGTATGCCATACTCAAGTTAGAGGACGACCAAGTTAAAGAGATATGCGAGAAAGCCTCCTCAGAAGGTGTAATCGTCCCGGCAAATTTCAACAGTCCCGGACAGGTAGTCATATCGGGGGAGAAGAAAGCATTAAAAGCGTCCAAAGACTTGTTTAAAGAGGTAAAAGGCAGAGTTATGCCTCTACCGGTCGGTGGTGCTTTCCATTCACCACTTATGAAGCCGGCTAATGAAGAGCTAGCCAAGTATCTTAAGAGTGAGTCTTTCAATATCAATCCAACCGAGGTTAAGGTAGTCTCTAATGTATATGCTGATATGGTTTCATCGGATGACATCGAGAAGTCACTGATTGAACAACTATTATCTCCGGTTAGGTGGACGGATTCGATGAAGAAGCTCATCTCTTTTGGGGTGGATATGTTCGTAGAGATAGGCTCAGGTAATACCCTACAGGGGCTTATGAAGAAGATAGACCGGAAAGCCAATATCGTTGGCGTAGAAGACACCGAGTCTCTCAATAAAGTAAAGGAAATGACAAGTTAATAAAGGGAGGATTAAAGCTATGATAGACTTAAAAGGGAAGAAAGTCATAATCACCGGCGGGGCAAGAGGTATCGGACTCGGCATCGCTGAAGTGTTCTCCGATTTGGGTGCTGACATCATCATTACCGGTATCGAACACGATGTGGAAGCAGGCAAGGAACAGGAGAAGAGGTTTGCAGGAGAAGGCAAGACACTCAAGTTCTTCAAAGCAGACGGCTCAAAGCCTGACGAAGTAAAAGAACTGATAGACTTTGCCATGAAAGAGTTCGGACAGGTCGATATACTGGTCAACAATGCAGGAATTACCCGGGATAACCTTCTGATGAAGATGAAGGAAGAAGACTGGGACATGGTCTTAAGTGTTAACCTTAAAAGCGTGTTCAATTTGTCCAAAGCCGTAATTAGACCGATGATGAAGGCTAAGAAGGGTAAGATAATCAATATGAGTTCCGTGGTCGGTGTAATCGGTCAGGCAGGGCAGGCAAACTACTCGGCGAGTAAAGCAGGGATGATAGGATTTACCAAAAGCCTCGCCAAGGAAGTAGCTTCCCGCAACATCACGGTTAACGCTATAGCTCCGGGCTTCATAGAGACAGAGATGACGAAGAGGTTACCGGAGGATGTAAAGAAGACATACTTCGAATCTATACCTCTAAAGAGGTTTGGTCAGATTGAGGATGTAGCGAATACCGCCGCATTCATAGCTTCGGATAAAGCAGACTATATAACCGGTCATGTCTTCTTTGTAGACGGCGGTTTAGTAATGTAGGCATATTGCCGGATTAATCTAACAAACAAAAAAAATGTAACCAATATAAGGCGGAGGATTTATAAAATGCCAAAGAATAGAGTAGTAATAACTGGAATGGGTGCGATAACCTGTTTAGGATTGAATGTAAATGACTTTTGGAACGGACTCTTAGAAGGAAGTTCCGTCGCAGATATAGCAACAAAATGCGATATTACGGATATCGCATCTAAAGTAGCATATGAGATAAAGAACTTCGATGTTACTAATTATATAGATAAGAAAGAAGCAAAGAGGATGGATGAGTTCGTCCATTACGCATATGCAGCGGGATTAGAGGCTCTAACCGACGCTGGATTGATGAAAGATGAACAAGTCCTGGACAACTTCGACAAGACCCGAACCGGTATCATCATAGGTTCCGGTATAGGCGGTTTCAATACCATGAGAGACCAGCTTCGCACTCTGGAAAACAAAGGACCGAGAAGGGTATCTCCTTTCTTCATACCTATGGTCATCGCAAATATGGCTTCCGGGCAATGTTCCATAAAATGGGGATTCAGAGGTCCTAACTATACGGTAACCTCTGCTTGTGCTACCGGTAACCATGCCCTCTCTACAGCTTACTATATACTGGAAAGGGGCGATGCAGACATTATGGTAACAGGTGGAAGTGAATCGGGTATCACCGATGCTGGTATGGCTGGTTTCGCCAATGCAAGAGCGATGTCCAGACGAAACGATGACCCTAAAACCGCATCCAGACCATTCGATATTGACAGAGACGGATTCGTCATCGGTGAGGGTGCTGGTATACTCATATTGGAAACGGAAGAGCATGCTAAGAAGCGAGGAGCTAAGATATACGCTGAACTCTTAGGTGTAGGCATGGGAGCAGATGCCCATCACATAACCGAACCGAGAGATGATGGGGCGGGAGCTAAACAATCCATGATGAATGCTCTTAAGGACGCAGGATTGGATGTAAACGATGTGCAATATGTAAACACTCATGGAACATCAACTCCAAAAGGAGATAAGGCTGAGATAAAGTGTATAAAGGATGTGTTCGGCGAACATGAGAAACAGATGAAGGTCAACTCCACCAAGTCTTTGATTGGACACTTGCTGGGAGCAGCCGGCGGTGTGGAGGCTATCGCTACTGTAAAATCTATAGAAAATAACAAGCTACATCCGACCATAAACATATTTAACCAAGACCCGGAATGTGATATGGATGTGGTACCGAACAAAGCTATTGACTTTGAGGTTAATAATGCGATATCCAACTCATTCGGATTTGGCGGACATAACTGCACTGTGGTTTTCGGCAAGTATAAAGATTAAAAGACAACGAGTAAACTGGTTTATGGAAAAGGAAAACAAGATAAAGAGCGATATCTTAGATGATAATAGAATAAATAAGCTCAAAGAATTTGAAGAGAAAGCCGGGACAGATTTTGAGGATATGAATCTGTTAAATAATGCGTTTTGCCACAGTTCTTATGTGAATGAGTTGCCGATGGAGTATTCGGATATAGTACAGGATAACGAAAGATTGGAATTCCTCGGTGATTCTGTCCTGGCTTTGATTGTCAACCATTACTTATTCATGAACTTCCCCGATTACACGGAGGGACAGCTTTCCGAGATTAAGTCCATCATAGTAAGCGAACAATATCTAGCCCTTATCGCCAACAAGATGGATTTAGACGAATACCTACTCACCGGCAGGGGGGTAAGAACCAATGCCGGATACAACCAGAATGCCCTCCTAGCAGATACGATGGAAGCGGTTATTGGAGCATACTATATCGATAGGGGCTTGGATAAGGTAAGGAACTTTATCCTACCATTCCTTAAAGTGGAAATGGAAAAGATAATCAAGAAGAAACACCGGAAAGACTATAAATCTATACTACAATTCTATGTACAGCAGAAGTACAAAACATACCCCGTATACGAAACGATACACGAAGAAGGACCCGACCATAATAAAACCTTCTATGTTAGTGTGTTGATAGAGGGTAAGATTTACGGTCATGGGAAAGGCTCAAAGAAGAAGACCGCCCAGAAGCAATCTGCCAGAGAAGCTCTCAAGAAGCTGAGAGAAGAATTCCCAGAAGAAGACATATAGTTCAATAAAACATCATAAACATAATTATATCCTTATTAAAAAAGCACTTCTTTGTTTAATATTAAAAGATATAATATTGACAGTTCATCCCTTTTCTGTTATTATTAAAATATAAAGTAACAATCGGTTGTTCCTCATTGTTATGAAAAATTTAGACGGAGAATCCACCTAGCCCACCTTATTGAAGGGGAGAATAAGAATGAAATCCAAGTCCCCCTTAATTAAGTCTTCACAGAAGACGAGGGGATTTAGGGGGATTCTCTTCAATTTCATTAATTTTTGCGGAAGAATCTAACAATCAAATGGAGGAAATAGATGAGAAAATTTGCTATTACTATGGTTATATTAATCTTAATGTTTATGCTTTCTTTCTGTAATCCGGAGAAAGCATCCTATACCGTAAGTAAAGGCGGAGAGACCGTTATGGAGGAGGACTCCTTCGACTTCGGAGAAGTATCGGTGGGTTTAAGTTCCGCCGGTATGGACTTCGTCATAGAGAACACAGGAAACATCGCTTTAAATGTATCCAGCGTAGAGCTGGGCGGAAGCGACCCGGGAGACTTCAGCATTAACCCCGACAGCGTATCGGGAGAACTTCAGCCGGAAGATACCCTATCTTTCTCCGTATTCTTTATCCCCACAGAACAGCAGGCTAAATCGGCACAGATTACCATAAGCACCGATGTCGCCGATATGGAGACCTTCTCCTTTAGCCTTGCCGGGACTGGTGTTGAAGGCAGTACCGAATGGATAGAAGGCAACCCGTCTACCAGCCCGTCTAAAAGGATAACCCGCGGTATTGCTTACATCGGAAACCAAAAGGTCATTCTCTTCGGCGGATTAAGCAGTAGTTTAGATTATCTCGGTGATACATGGGAATACGATACTACAACGGATACCTGGACGAATATGAACCCATCCACCGCTCCTGCCGGACGAAGTAACTTCGGCATGGCTGGTACGGATGACAATAGAGCATTACTCTTCGGAGGTTTCAACGGAAGCCGTCTGGATGATACCTGGATGTATGAACCGTCTTCCAACGAATGGACACAAATGTCGCCGGGCGGTACATTGCCGGTTGGAAGAAGCGGTCACAAGATGGTTAACGGGAGGAACGGTAAGCTGTATATGTTTGGTGGAAGGTTGACTTCGGGGTCATGGTGCAGTGACCTATGGGAATACGATGTAGCAGAAGATACCTGGACAATGCTTACACCAAGCGGGACTATCCCTTTTGATAGAAGCCATTTCGGATTTGCTTATGGCGGTGATGATAAGCTGGTTATGTTCGGCGGTTTCGATAACAATACACGATATAACGATACCTGGATTTACGATATAAGCGACAACGAATGGACAGAGCAATCACCCACTACTCTTCCACATGAAAGGGAATACCTAAGCATGACTTATATCGGGAATGATACTGTAATGATGTTCGGCGGTTACTTCTGGGATACTGTTAACCCGGCTATCTTCTATAATGATACCTGGTATTATAGCATAACAACAAACGAATGGACAGAGATTACGGTGGATGATCCGAAACCCAGCCCCAGATGGGAACCAAGCCTTGCCTGGGTTGAAGGGATAAATAAGCTCATACTCTTCGGTGGGTATTATTATGATGATAATACCGGACCTTTCGGGGAGTATTATAACGATACCTGGTTGTATGTATTCGAGTAGCCATAAGACTAATGCAGGTTAATGTATGAAAGAGGACTATTTCACGAATTTCCGTCTGAACTTGCGGGTTATCTTTGTGAGGTGGTCGTCGAGTATCTGGAACACCTTATCATGAATAGATTTGGGGATGCCTTTGTAATATGCTTCGGCTATGGAGCCGGTGATGCAGGCTTGTGTGTCTGCATCTCCCCCCAATGCAACGGCTTTTCGGATGGCATCCTCCACACCTTTTGATTCGAGGAAGGCGATTATGGCTTCCGGGACACTCCCCTGACATGTTACATCGAAGTTGTAGTCCTTCTTTATGTCTTCATAGCTACGTCTTAGATTGTATTTGAATGTATCTTCGATATAGGTGCCGATTTCCCGCTTTTCTTTACCCTTCCTACCCAGGAAGATGCATGCCGCCACTGCTTGTGCCCCTTTTATCCCTTCAGGATGGCTATGGGTGACTTCTGCGGACTTCTTAGCTTCTGTCAGGACTTTTTCCAGCGAGTTATAAACCCAGCCTACCGGACTTACCCTCATCGCTGAACCGTTACCGAAGCTGTTATACGGCTTCATCTCCTTTGAACTTGCCCACCTGGAGAACATACCCCCGTATCCGCCATCAGGGTATCTATTGTAATACTCTTTCAGCTTAAGCGTATAGTCAGTTTTACTCATGATGGAGTCGGCAAGGGCTACAGTGAGGATGGTATCATCGGTGAAGGTGCTACCACTGGTAAAAAGGGGGAAGTTGTAATCCTTGGTTTTATTCCATTCATACGGTGAGCCAATGATATCACCTGCTATAGCTCCTAACATAGTTAACTCCTTTTATTTATTATAATCCTTTTCATTTTAAAGAAGAATCATTATATTTATAATATAATAATATAAAATTTGACGAAAAGTAAAGAATTGGAATTTTTAACTATGCCAAAAGACACATTTTTCAATCTGCCTGATGAGAAGAGGGACAGCATCACCATAGTATCACTGGAGGAATTCGCCCGTAACAACTACAAATCCGCATCAATAAGTAACATCGTGGATAAACTCGGTATAGCCAAAGGGAGTATGTATCAATACTTCGAGAATAAGAAGGACTTATACGCTTATATTGTAGAAGTCTCCGCTAATACCAGGATGGACTTTGTTATGAATAATCTGGAATCGTTTACCGGGGACATATATTCTCTTATGAAACATCTTATCAAAGCGAGAACCGAATTCGATGTGAAGTACCCCTTATATAAAGCTGTCCTGGCGAACATGCTTAACGAAAAGTTCAAAGATGACGAGCTGAACAGGATGCAAGTAAGGCTAAACAATTTAGGCGAAAGCACCATCAAGGATATCATCATCAAAAGACAGATTAACGGAGAGATACGCAGAGACATCACCCCGGATATGATGGGATTTTTTATAAGCTATGTCTTAAGCAGTATCGACCAATACATGATTATTAAAGACGGGGCGCAGTTCGCTAAGAACTTCTACTCCAGCATAAACAAAGCCCCTCAATACGAAAAGTTAGAACAGGCGACGGACGATATCATCGAATTGCTTAAACACGGTATGTTACCCCGGGCTAACGATTAGCATCTCTTTGCCGTGGTCTTTCTTGTTAGTTGTTTTTCCCTGATTTCATCCTTAAATGATTCGACTTCTTCCCGGCTTCTAAGGATGATTAGATCGATAGTATCCTTGTATTGTTCGAGTTTCTTCATTATACGGGGTTTCACCGATTTATTAAAATCCCATATCCACTTTAGGAACTCGAGTTCGAACTTCTCCGGGCATCCTTCGGTTAAGTCCGGTCTTCTCTTATTCCTATAAGTGAAAGTCCGCTTCATCACCCGCCAAAGGCAAACCCGCCTTGGAAAGTCCATATAGACCACTGTATCCGACCTATCCAGCCTTATATCCAGCGATGTGGTATAGTTCCCGTCAATGACCCAGCTTTCCCCTTCGACCAAATCCTTCATAATCGGTATCTGTTCTTCTTTAGGCGTCATAACCCATCCCGGCTTCCAGTAGACATTGTCCAGATGGATGACCTCGATGTGGAGGAGTTTCCCCAGTTCTCTCGCCAGTGTAGACTTGCCAGCACCAGCACATCCTAATAATGTTATCCTTTTCACATCACCTCCTTTGTATCTTAATTTTGTTTGTTGATGAGACGATTTTATCTTTGGTTTATTGGCTAATCAATGAAAAAAAGAGGAGATTGATTTAAGGAGCTTTGCAATGAATGAACGATTAATTCTTCTACGGGAACGACCTATCGATATTATTATCCTGATTTTCTTCTTCATAAACATCTTCTTGATAAGCTACATGGTTGACCTAGAACAGCTTATCATCTCTGACCTGCCTGAGACATACGAGGAACGGGTAAACGAATGGGACAACTATCCGGCGTGGCCTCCTTCATTCATTATCGATGCGGTTCACTGGTATGGCTACAACTTCGACCCAGCACTCATTGAGCGACCTGCCTGGTGGCGAGCAACGATATGGCTGGATGTGGTTTTGTTCGGTCCTTTCTACATCATCGCCATTTACGCATTCATAAAGGGTAAGAACTGGATACGCATCCCATCTATCATCTATTCGTGCATCCTGTTCACTAATGTGTTTATCATCTTGTTTGAGGAGGTATTTGGTAATTACCCATCACCGAACATCAGCATGGTCTTCCTTGCCAATGGTCTGTGGTACATCATGCCCATTGTAATCGTTGTCAGGATGTGGTCCGCCAAGAAGCCGTTTACCAAAGAAAGAAACCCTTTGAGAAAAAGATAGATATGCTTATAGTCTGTCTTTGAATTCTTTAAAGCGGTCGAACCTGATTTGAGGTATGGTTGGGTTATCCAATTCGAAGAAGTCCAGAGCCTCCTCAAGTGGTGATTGGTCTTCTTCTAACTCGCCCACCAAAGCCCTATCATCGTTGAAGGGGGTTAAGTTCAGGTTTTCTGCGATGACGACGGATTCTTTAACCACATAAGGATTGTATCCGGCATGGTATAGGGTGAGCAGGGCTTCTTTCTCTGCTCTTAGTCTATCCATGCTGGATGGTTTTAGCTTTATAGCTTCGACTACATCCTCAACTACGCTGGTAAACATGCATCTAAGATAGAACCGGCTATCCTTCACCACAGCATAGTAATCATCAACGGTTTCTACTTCGTTAATAGCAGTGGCGAAAAAGCTAAACACTTTGAGCAGAAGGTCGTATTCTATCCTTTTCAGATGGACATTATGGGTGATATTGCCTATCTCCCTGGCTAATAGGGCGGCCAACTCGTCCTCGTTCTCCAGCTTCTTAATCAATCCTTTGCTGATGAAGACATGACCGGATGGATTGGAGAATACCGTCGTCTCGTCTGTATCCAGAACGGCAAACCGATAGCCATTGTATGTAGTGGACTTCCGGGAAGACATGGCGAGTGTTTGTCCTATTGCGTTCACATATCGATAAACGGATTCATCTTCCAATAGGCTATAGTCTGTAAGCATCTGTGCGGTCGCCCCCATACCGAGGTAGTGCTTCTCAATCTCCTTCCAATCGTTTCTGTTTAGGATTTCGGTGTATTCTTTGATAGCTTTGATACCCTGGTTCTGTTCTCCGATGTAGTCTTCCAATCGGTAAATCTCGCTATAATCATCAGGCGAGTATTCACCAATCTGAGCTTCCTCCCTGAACTGCATGAAGATGTTGTAAGGGTCATTCTGGAAAGCATCTGTCATATTGTGAAGATGCTGGATGGTTTGGAAGTCGAGGTCTGATTCCTGCTTGTAAGCCTGATATATTTCATAATCGAAACCGGTCAGGTCTGTTATGGATGTGATGTCACTATGGGGGACATCTCCTTCCTCCATCTCTTGTTCATCATGGGATACAACGGGTACGGATTTATACTTACCGATGAGTTCTTTCTTGACCCATCCGAAGTGGTCTCCCGCTTCCACTTCGAACCAGCTGTCATTATAATCCCATATTATTATTTCATCATTTAGCTGGAGTAGATGTAATGTGGGGGAGAAGTTCTTAGGTATTTCCTTAAGCGGGGCATTTTCCACCATAACCACACCCACATCTCCGATATCCAGCTGAGCTTTTATGTTAACTGATATTCCTAAAACCATGATAATGGATAAGACAACCATGACTGATTTTCTAATAAGCATTTTATAACCCTCTCTATATAAAGTTGATATAAAACCATATTTCTATAGAAGATAATAAAATAGATGGATAATGGATAAATTCACTTATTATCAATTGATGGGAAAGTCTAGCATGATAGCTGATTGATAGGAGGAGTTAATTAATAATGGAAGAATACATTTTTTCGAACACTTCCTCAGCGCTTTTTTCACTCTTCATTACCTCACCGGTAAGTGATACACTGAAGCCTGAGCTCATAACATAAACCATGCTCAATACGCTTATGTATACTGATAGGATTATCCAGACATAGGTTAGTGTTGATAAGGTTTCCATAAGAGTAATAAAGCCGAAAGACATGTTCATACCCACGAAGAACACGGCGAATAAAACCATGAATATGTTATTGAGTAGGAAAACCATTCCTTTATTCAGCAAAAATACTGCCACAGTCTTCCAGTATTGAGGGAAGCCTATCTTAAACGCCCTTATAAACGCTTTTCCGAAGTGTGTATTCTCAAGAACCATTAAAGGCTGAATTAGATTGAGTATCGGACTTAAAACCAATGCTACAATGCCGAAGACCACAACCATGACCACCGCTATGATGATGCCGGTCTGACCGAAATTGTAAGCTACAAGCCCTGCTACTAAGAAGTATAATGTTATACCAAACACTACGATAATCGCTAAGAGTAGCCAATGCAACACCTTCTTGAAACCGAAACCGACGGAGTCTATCCCTGCATTCTCGCCCACATTTGACTTGCCGAAGCTGTGTATGCTTATCCCTTTGGCTATGGTTCGTATGAAGTATGAGAGGAAAGCATATGCGAACATAATCCCTGCTATGATGTATAGAAGATGGTATGGTATCTCATCGGGATTCCTCGGTGGTTCAACATCTTTGAGTATATTCGCAATGATGATATAAGCTAGGTATCCGATAAGCCCAATAAGAACCAGGCTAATAAAGTGTGATAAGTATGATGGTATGAATGCTTTTTGTATGGATGATAAGCCCCGCTGGAATATGTTCATCTTTTGGTTTTTCAGGAAAAAGTCTTTATTATCAACGGACATATTTTTTCTCCTTGTTTAAAAAGTACTCGGTAACTCTATATTATAATATAGCTAAAATCAACCAAAAATCAAGATAGCCTAGATTTAAATTTATTAAACACCATAATAGATAGAACGGTTTGCAGGTTAAAATAAAAATCTCTCAAGATAGGTCAAGCATAATAGCTTGTATATATTCAAATGCTATTAAAATGGAGTAGAATATCGGTCATGATAAGACATTATTGACTTAATCTTCATATATGTATAAATTTTAAATAGGGAGATTACCATGATATTATACCAATTTCATTTAATTTATGGTAATAAAGAAAATTAGGTTTATCTAAAAATCAATACTGAAGATAATATTAATATTTGAAATTGGTTTTAAAATACCAATAATATCAATTATTGGTATTAGGCCAGTAGTGAGCGGTATGAAAATTGCTAATGTGTTCTTCTTTTCTGGAAAAGAAG
>CAYUUC010000093.1:0-11975 GCA_964447635.1 uncultured Spirochaetia bacterium | reverse complement strand
AAGATGAGAGGATATTAGGAGGGTCTCTTTGTATTTCTTACAATTATCGAATTTTAGTATTATTGCTTTGTGATGTAGGTATCAATCATTAAAAATATATACTAGTTATATGCTTAATTTAAGTGAAGTCTTAATTATCGATGTTCTCCGTTCTGACAGTTATCTTAACGGGTAGGTTAATCTTTAAGTCACCATAATCCCCTTCTATGTAAACCAAAACTTCTTTCGCCAGTATTAGCTCCAGGTCGGGGTTCAATCGTACTATGCGTCTTAAATCATTAATACCGAAGCCGTCTATCCGGTAATACTTAACCAGTATCTGATGCCCGTTGTACATATACTTCTGAACCTTGTATCGGTCTACTACATACCCATCCAGGAACAAATCATTAACATTATCGATGGGAACCTTTTTCTCACTGATGAACTCGAATGGTAGTGGGTACTCAGATAGAGTAAGTTTGGATCGTTCAATACCATCCAGGTTAAGTATCTCCCCCAGCTTGTTCATATCATTACGGCTGTCATAGTCAATATCATAAAGGACTAAACCGTCAATGAAAAGGTTATGGCAATATTGAAGGTTTAAAAAAAGCCAATAGGTGAAAGTCTCTAACTCTTCTTCGTTCTCGAATTGGTATTTACGGATGCTGATAAAACCTTCAGTAGCGTTGATTTGCTGTTCGGTTACGCTAACAATGCCCACCCTCTGGAATGGGTTTATATTATCGGTGACTGACCTGTTACCTAGTTCACCTACCGGGACAATTGGGAATAATGATATCTCGTAAACTTCTATCTCGCTGAATTCCCTAAAATCAATCTCGAACCAGTCTATAGGCATTGAGTTCAAACTAACCGGTCGATTCGTTATGAACTCTTCATCCAGCAAATTATCGCTGGTATCTTGTGATGAGATGTTGATTGGTGTGATTAGCATTATCAGAATGATGATAAATATGTTTATTAGTCTGTTTTTTGACATAGCTTTGTTTAATTGTCATTCGATTTATTCTCATTTTCGGTAAAAAAAATATTCTTTTAACGATAATCATAATATCTTTTTATTACCGATAAAGTAACTAACCTCAATCTAATTCTAGAAGAGATACGCCAGATTCAATACTATATAGGGCATTGTAACTCAATCTTAAGAGAGCATAAGGAGGAAGCAGTTCCCTGGGTTTATGGTAGGAAGCTATTCACTGCTAATCATCTCGTTTAAGTCTTTATGAAGTGCCTGTATTGCTTCTATGACCTCGTTCTCGTTAATCAGGAATGATATAGAGATATTTGATGATGAAATATCATCTATTCGAATACCCTCGTTAGCAAGGCAGGAGAATATTCTCCCCTGAATGCCTGGTGTATGGGATATGCCATAGCCGACGACGGATATCCTCGCCAGGTCGTTATTTACGATGATGTTATCCTTTGTGATGTATGGTAGGTGAGATGTAAGGGTGTTAATTACTGTTTCAGTATCATTCCTGGAGACCACCAAAGTGATGTTCTGTTCGCCTTTTATACCTCTTGCTTGAACGATGAGTTTAATCGATACATTGGCATTCCCTATCTGACGGAAAATTTCCGACGTTGCTCCTTGTCCCTCTGGTAGTGAGAGTATCGTTACTTTGCTTATGTCTCTATCCTGGGTTATGCTCCTAACCTGAACCTCTTCCATAGGCTTTGTCCTATCCACAGTGGTACCTCCATTAAAAGTAAAACTCGAACGCACGACCAGCGGTATATTAAAGCGACTCGCCATCTCCACCGACCGATAGTGCAACACCTTCGCACCAAGGAAAGCCATTTCCATCATCTCGTCGTAAGAACAACGATTGATGAATCGCGCATCTGGAACGATACGGGGGTCGGCGGTGTAAACTCCATTAACATCGGTGAAAATCTCGCATAGGTCTGCCTTGAGGAAAGCGGCGAGTGCGACAGCTGTGGTATCCGAACCACCTCTTCCCAGAGTGGTTACTTCCTTATCCGAACTTACGCCTTGAAAACCCGCTACAACTACTACTTTACCCCTTGCCAGCTCATCGGTGATGCGAAAACCCTTAACCTGAACGATTTTAGCCTTAGTATGAAAGGTGTCGGTTAGTATTCCGCTTTGTGAACCAGTGAATGATATAGCAGGCACCCCTTCGTTCTCCAATGCCATAGCCATTAATGACATCGATATGCGTTCACCCGCTGTGAGTAGCATATCGAGTTCCCGCTGAGCTGGATTGGAGCATATCTGTCGGGCGAGGTTGAAAAGCTCGTTGGTATTACTCCCCATCGCGGAAACCACGACGACCATATCTGTATTCTTTGGATTGGAATGGTATTTGATCTCCTTAATCTTTCGAGCGATAAACTTGATGCGCTCCGGGGTTGATATTGAGCTTCCGCCATATTTCTGAACGATGATTCGCTTTGTTTTTTCCATAAGGTTTACCGATAACACTATTACAGTATCATCTTAATATAGGTTATAAATATAGCTATAAAATCAATTATCGTAAAGAAATAAATTTTACAAAGGGATTCCCGATATACAATCATAAGATAGGAATATAATACATATCGAGGATTACTTTAATGGCGGATTATAAAGATAACTTAGAGTTCTGGTCCTCTCTTGATGAATTTATAGAGCAAAACGAAATCATAATCGATAGACCAAAAGGCTCCCACCATCCTGCATATCCAGACCTTATCTATCCGATAGATTATGGCTACCTAAAAGGCACTCAATCAGCGGATGGTAGAGGTATTGATATATGGATTGGAAGTGAAAGTGATAAGAAGCTGGACTCCATTATGGTTATTGTAGACCGTGGGAAAAAGGATTCAGAGATTAAGCTGTTATATGGTTGTAATGCTACCGAGAAAGATATAATTTATCGCATCCATAACGAGAAAGGAATGAATGGGATAATCATAAATAGGAAAGAGTATTGATAAATTAGAAATATTGTCTTACTTTTAGTAAAACCAATGGTTGTTCCTCATGGTTATGAAAGATTTAAACGGAGAATCCCCCCTAGCCCCACTTATTGAAGGGGAATAAGAATAAAATCCAAGTCCCCCATTAACTGCGTCTTCGCAGAAGACGAGGGGATTTTAGGGGGATTCTTCTTCAGTTTCATTAATTTTTTGCGGAAGAATCAAACCAATTTGAAGAGGTAATATTTATGATAAAGAAATCCTTAGGAGCAAGGACGGTAGGTTATCCTTTTCCGGCATACTTAATCGGGACTTATGACCAAAACGGTGTTCCCAATATCATGACCGCCGCATGGTCCGGTATATGCTGTTCCAAGCCTCCATGTATCTATGCATCGGTAACCAAAGCACGATATACATACCAAAACCTGAAACACACCAATGCCTTTACAGTGAACATCCCCGACGAATTTCACGTTAAGATAGTAGACTATGCTGGTATATACTCCGGTAAAGATGGTAATAAGTTTGAGGCTCTCGGATTGAAAGCAGTCAAGAGCGAAATCGTGAATGCTCCATATATAGATGAATTCCCGGTTATACTGGAATGTGTTGTAATAAAGGAAGTGGAGATTGGTTCACATGTCCAGTTCATCGGTGAGATAAAGGATGTCAAGGCTGATGTCGATGTATTGGACAGCGATGAGAGGATGACTGACATAGAGAAGGTGCGACCATTCATGTATACTCCGGACAGACACTATTATTCCATTGGAAAGAGATTAGCAAGAGCATTTGATGTAGGTCGTGAATTGAAGGGTAACTAGGTTCTTTATTGATTAATGGTTATCGTAGTATATATTGCTCCAGTTATAGTAAACACTATTCCAGTTATCGTATATGCCTTCCCAGTCACCTGCTGAAGGGTTAGTAGCATTCCCGTCTCCGTTAGTATCTCCTTTTAAGGAGTCATCTTTGTATGAGGTGAATGCTACACCTGTTCCGTCATGGTTATTGAGTGTTCCTGTAGAATCGATCACCACAGTAGCGGATGGCATGAATTTCATAACAACATTATTTCCCAATGTGAGAGTGCCGTTGTATATCCACCAATCGTTATCATCCATCAGGAAAGCAACCTCCGTCTCTTCCCAGCTTATATTGCCGGAGAAGTTCGTCCATACAGTTTCGATGTATATACCGTTGTAGGTATTGGTTTCTGATGGTTCATCGGGATTGTGGAAGACATTGGAATCGTCCAGGCTTAGATTGTGGTTTATTGCCATAGGTCTTACATTGTTGTAGAAGACATTGTTTTCTACTGTTGTACCAGGTAAAGCGGTACTTAAATCCAGGACGCCGTATCCATAATCACTTCCATCATTATATGCGAAGGTGCAATTGGTTATCGTTGCTGTTCCATCGTATATCTCCAGAGTAGACGTGTAAGAGCCAGCACCGCCATAGTAGAACTCGCAATAATCGAATACTGATCCGTTAAGCCCGTTTGTACTTATGTTCAGCCAATCCTTACTGGCTGGTGAGGTTGCATCTCCGTCTCCGTTGGTGTCACCGCCATTTTCGTCATCCTTGTATGATGTGAATATGATAGGTTTATCGGAAGTACCATCAGCGATGATTGTTCCGCTACCACCTAATCTCAGGTAAGGTCCATCATTGGGATGGAATTTAACTATAACACCGGGTTCGATGGTTAGGGTGTTTTCTACGTAGAAGTCATAAACCATTATGACATAGACATAACCGTCTTCCCAGGTGGTTACATCGGTGATATGGTCTTCTATGTATATAACATTACCCGGGTCACCACCGTCTCCAGCGTCGCCACTATCTCCTGAGTCGTTGGTTGGGAAGCAACCAGTAAAAAGTAGAAATGTTAATCCAATGATTAAAGTTAAAGCGATAATTTTATTCATTTTCCCATACTCCTATTTTTATCTTTTGTTTAAATGCATAAACATAACTCATATTTATATTTTCTCAATGATTTATAATAATAAACGAATAGGCGGCTATCTAAAATAAGAATTAATAATCGATAGATAGTTGAGACAGCCATTCATTCACTGCTTGTGTAAAACCGCTATCATTATTAGATGAGACTGTGTTATATATATCTTTGAGTTCATAAGGTGAGTTATCCACTACATAACTTTTTGAAGACCAATTTAGAAGGTCTAAATCGTTAAAATCGTTTCCTATAGACATTGTATTAGATATATTAACTTGTTCTCTCTCTGCTATGAGTTCTGCTCCTTTTGACTTGGATACTGTAATGGGGAAAACCTCCACCCATAAAGAGTTTCCATCGAGAGGTGATGTAGTCCTTATGACCTTAAGTAGTTTCAGCTCTTCAGTTAACCTTTTGAGTCTTAATAAGCATTCATCTCCTTTATCGATGATGACAAATTGGGTAGCTTTTCCGAAGTTGCAAATGGTATAGTCTTTCCTATAAGCGTAATCCTTGTATAGATCAATTCTACGGAAGAAGTCTGGATTGTCTTTACCATTGTGATAGTAAGCGAAGTAATGGTTATCCGGTATGGTATGATGAACCATGAAGTCGTGTTTAAATTTGATTAGTTTGGTAGCTGTGGTCTTGACTTCATCAACATCCAACTGATACTTTTTTATTAAGGATTTACTTTTCCAATCCATTATCCCGGCACCAGATGAGAAGATGAGATAGTCTATAGGGAAATCATCCTGTATAACCTTTCTTGCTGAGAATAGGTTTCTCCCGGTAGCGATAGCAGTTATGATATTCATATTACCAAGTTTAATTAGTGTTTTTCTATCTTCTTCGCTTGGTTTTCCATTCTTGTTAAATAGTGTTCCATCAAGGTCAGTAACCACCATTGGTTTTGTATATGTTATGTTTGTTTTTTTCATAGGGAGTTTATTTATAAAATTGTGTTAAATTTTGATAAATATCTTATATAAAATTAAAAAAAAGCGTTAACAAATTCAATAAATATAAGTGTTTAGCCTATATAGTTTAGCTATATGGAATAGGTTTATCATATACAGATTCAAATATTTTTGTAAGCTTCATTAAATAATTTATACAAACTAGATAGTCTTTCCATTTTTAATAGATTTGACTAATTTTATTTGTATGATTAAAAGGATATTGGTAATAATACATGACACTCGACATAAATAAGAAACTATCCACCGGGGAAGTCGCTCGGTTATGTGGTGCTACTACTGCTTCTGTCAATAACTGGATAAAGGGTAATAAGATAAAAGCATATAATACACCGGGTGGTCAATACAGGATACTGGTTAAGGATTTGATAAACTTTATACGGGAAAATAATATGCCGGTACCTGAAGAGTTGAAAGATTTTATAAAGAGGAGTTTATTGATAATAGATTCCAATAATGCTAATATCAAAGTAATAACAAAAGTTGCATCTTCGATTAAAATTGGTTTGGAAGTATTTTCCGAGAGTAATATCTATGAAGGATTATTGAAAGCTGGCAACATAAAGCCGGATATCTTGTTTTTAAATACTGAACTTATTAATAACAAAGAAGTAGATAAGGTTTACGGTACCATTAGTTCTAGTAAATTATTGGAGAAGACTAGCATTTATTTGATAGATAATATTTATTCTATTCAGGATAAAATTTATATAGAATCTGCAAATATCCTTCAATATCCCTTACCAATGAATAAGATAAAGGAAATATTCAATAATGTGCTAAACCTCTAGAATTATAATAATGATATTTATATTCTTATTATTATATTTAAATTATGTATTAAGGATATTATCCGATAATAATATTGCATTTTAAGTATAAAATTTATTACTGAAACCTAATAAATAACCAAATACGAGTAAAATTTTATGGAAGAAAAAAATAATACCGAAAATCAAGAAAAAAATAAACCGAATTTTATACCTAAAGAAGATATAATGTCTTTACCTTTGGATAGAAAGAAAGAAGTTATATCGCAAAATATGATCCAATTTCAACCAAAGATCCAAAAAGCTATACATAACCTGGTAGATTTCTTCGAAGAAGCAAAAGGAAAGGGTTTTGACTTTGTATCAAAAACACAGCTTAATGATGTATTCCCTAAAAAGCATGAAAAGATTTTCACCACTTCCTTAGAACATCTTATCGAGATGAAAGTAGTGGGGACAATCTCTTTTAAGGAAGTAATCTTGAACCCTGATAGTAACGAATCAACCATAATCGATAATACCGCATATTCTCTTACTTTAAATGCTGATCAATTAAAAGAGGTACCCAAACAGGCTTTGATTCTATCAATATCAAGGATAATAGCACTAAAATCCAGACTCTTCTATAATCCAAGAGAATCTCTCTTCTCACTAAATGATATCATCAACAGAGAGGATATCTCAAAAGATTTCCTACAATCGGCTATAAATAATGTGATAAATAAGGAACAGGTTATCGAGATTACATATCTATTGTATAAAAGCAATAATGCTATTACTGAAGATAAAGGGTATTTCGTTAAGAATAATGCATTCGAGATTTTAGACAAAATCGGTGATAAGTTTAATGATATTTATACTGGTAGGGAAGAAAAGATTAACCAAAAAGTTACCGCTCAGTATAACTTCATCATCGCTCCGGAGAAAGGCTTCAAACTGAATTACAAATTCTCCCCCAAGGAAATATATTATATTGCCAAACATGTAGCCGATGACCCAGATACCTATGGTAAACTCAATTACCTTATGGCTGAACGGGCGATACAGATGTACAACCTTATCCCGCAATATACCATAGAAAAAATAGAACGGGAGAAGAACAGCAAGAAGGAAAACCTAATCATTGAAGAAATCGCCGCCGCTGCAAGCAGATTCTTCGATAACTATAAAGATATAATAAGTGAAACATCGCTCATCGATACTCTATCACAGGTTACATCAAAAGACAGAAGCCTAATCAAGAAAGCATTACCAAAGTTATCCAGCAAAATACGAAAAGTACCCTATAATGAGAAAGACCGCAGTGTATTGTATTATGTAAGTATCAACTCGTTAGTCCCTATACTAAGGTCGGTTAGGGATATAAACATTAAGATGGAATATGTAAAGCTGGAAGTAGTGGTATCCGTTTTGGAAGAACTTTTCGAGAGAGTGCGTCTGAAAAAGATGGAGAAGAACAATTTAGCTAATATGCTGAAAATAAATCCTCAGTCTTTCGAGGACTTAAAAAGAGAAGTAGAAATTGCCCGGAAGAGACTATCTGAAAGTAGACAAAAAGGCAGTAGCGAGAAGAAGAAAGGATTCTTCGAAAGAATCTTTGAACTATTATTCGGGGGAAGAGGGAAGAAAAAAACATCCACCACTGATAAACAAAGGGAAATCACACCAGAGATGAAAGAAAGGGAGTTCTATAATAAAGCCGTTAAACAGATTATGGCTTTCTTTAACCGATACAAAAGACCGGTAGAATTAAAGAACATACCAAACAACATCAGAACACTATTCAATTATGACGAGGATGAAATGGTTAGCTTCCTTAACCGATTGGTGGGGGAACAGCTTATGAGAAAGATAAAGATAAAGAATGACCGTATAGGTCAGATTGAATATTATCTGCCATTTAATTTCCTTTCCAATCCTAAGAAATATGAAGAGATGACCGATCAGATTAAAAATAGAGAAAAGTTTATTGATGTTAGAGAGGAGCTCCTTAATACATTAATGAGGGAATACTCAACCATACAAGGAAAGATAAAAAAATAATCCAGACATGCCTATTTATCCATTAATCATTCAGATTTAGCTATTCCTTTCAATTCTATAGTCTGATCCATATTTCCATTCCTTACCACATTGTTATTAAGTGTATCTATGTTCTTTATATTTTCCATGGCGATATCTCTTATATTTTTAACTGATTTCTGAAATTCCATCTCTTTAGTCTCTTGTTGTTTTAGTAGGTTGGCAATCTCGGAGAATGACTCTTTTAATTCACCTACTATGTTATTGACCTGGGTTATTTCCTCTTTATTCTCTTCAGACAACTCCTTTATGGTTATGGTGTCTTTGAGTAGTCCTTGCACAGCTTGGGTAATACCGGAGAAGTCCTCTTTTTGCTCTTTGATGAGTGATGTGGTTTCGTTTATCTTATCAGCAGACAAGTTCGATTCCTTAATAACCTTGTTTAAACTCTGGTAGACCTTATCTGATAATTCATTACTACGATTTATAATATCAAACATTTCATTAATCTTATCCTGACTGGATGATAAGCTTTCTTTGGACTGCTGGGACAGGTTTCTAATCTCCTCGGCAACTACGGAGAAGCCTTGTCCCCATTTACCAGCTCTCGCCGCTTCTATGGATGCATTCATAGATAGGAGTCCGGTTTGCTCGGTAATGTCTTCAATAGCTGTCAATACTCCGTTTATAAATCTCGAATGTTCAGAGAGTTTATCCATAGACTGTTTAGACTTCTTGACTATGCTGGAGCTTTGGTTGGCTATATGGGATAGATTCTTAGCCACCGCATTCGATGCGTATGTGGAATTGAGTATGTATGAAAACTGGCTATCCATATTGGATATGGTTGCGGTAATCTCCTCCACGGTGGATGTTTGATTCTCAACTGCTTTCGGTATCTTATTTACAGAGTCTTCGATGATATGCGAAATATGGTTAACGATTTTCTCTACCTGGTCGAATTTTTCCAGAACCTGTGATTTGATGTGCTTATTGCTATCTCTGAAGTTTTCCATTACTTCCATGGTTATCCGCATATTCTCTTCTAACTTATTAGATGATTGTGTGGTGTTGGCAGTTAGTTGAGATATGTCATTAATTATTGCTTTTAGTGAATCGTTTTTATGGTCTAACTCCTTTGCCCGTGCTATTGATTGAAAGTAAATCTGTGCCTGCTCATAAGCGAGGAGGAAGAATATCCCGATAACCATAGCCAAAAAGCCATAAGACGCAAGATAGACATATGGTATGACATCAATCGATAAGAATATTATATCGTAAATAGCAGTGGATATGACAAAGAGGAAACTAATGAATATCACAATCGAGGTCCTATTCTTATGCTTTATGATAGAATATAAGAGTATCCCAATATTAAAGAACAGGGCTGGAGCTATATATGCTATCATAACAGTATCAAAAACCGATTTAACCATATGCTTCGAAGGTTGTGGAAAGATGATAATAGAGCATATCACTCCTCCTGCAATGAGTAAGCCCTTAATCCATCTGTTCTTATATAAAACTCCAGTAGCCTTCATAGAAAAGAGTGTGATGAAAAGGATAGCCATTGGATATGCAAAACGGGAAATCTTTCCCACAAAAACTTCATCCACTGTTCCATGATAGAAAGTCATGTTTACTACCGATAAACCAAAGAAAAAGCAGGTCATTGCGAAGAATAAGTACTTGGTGTCCTTGAACCCTTTAATGGAAAAGTCGAATATTAGATATAAGCATATGAGGATAGCTACCACGAATATCGCCTTCACTAATTCTACATTGAAGAAAGACTGCCAGAATGCTTTGGCTTTTATCCTATCCGAGTAAGCCAGTAAGGGGTATTCAAGTGGTTTGATTTCTTGTTTGGGGAAGGCTTGTATGGCTATTATGTTCGCTTCTGAACCATGGTTCAGCAATTGAAGCGGTAAGAAAACCTCAGAAACATGGTACCTTAATGAGTTATATCCATCCTTATACCTTCCTATATTGTAAATCTGTACACCATTTAAGTATATATCCATCGGGTAGTCCACCGGGCTTATATATAGGGATAATCGTTTATCTTTCATGTCTTCGTGTATATAGAACTCATCCCTAAAAGTAAACATGCGGTTATCTTCTTCTAAATCCAGAGTATAATTAAGTGTTCCTCCATCGTAAGTGACGAATTCATTTATTCTCTCATCACCTATTACATATCTTCCCGGTTCTCTTTTGCTTTCCAACACCTTTATTGTAACCATCTTTATGATTTGTTCTTTGTTTTTTAAGATTTTTTCCAGATTTTGTGGATTTGAATACATAATCTGTGTGAAGGTAAGTATTAGAAAGAGTATTATGAAAAAAAACGGTAAAAATCTAATCTTAAAAGCAAATCGACAAGTTTTCATATCTTTTCTCTCTATAATTTATTGATTTCATTAAATAAAACTTTATTTTAATTTAAATTCAATATCGGTGATGTTTTTATCGACATAGAATTTAACTTCATCGAAATTTGGTCTTCTGAACAAAGGGCGATGCGGTTTATATGTTCCCCATGGCTCAGTAGGACCGAATAAACCACTGTTTAGTTTGCCGTCTCCATTGACATCCTGAAAACAAGTTATGCCGTAATAGTCCTCGGGTACTGAATCAAATCGAAAGGAGACTTCCTTTTTATCCACATCTTCATCGGAAAGCTTAATGATTTTATAGAAAGGGGTGTCCCCATAACCATCATAATGCTCTTTATTCGTTAATTGAAGATAAATATCACCGGTTTTAGGGAAATGAACTTTTCCGGAAACAGTAAAACCATCATCTTGAGGATTGACTATGGAGAAAGGAAGAATGATGATTATTGATAGGATGGTTAATGATATTTTTAACATGGTTTTTCCTCTCTTTAAAAAGATGGATATCTATGATTATACATAATAATTATAATATAAGATTTTAAAGTCAATATATAACAGAACTTTAGGAAATAATACCAAATTTCTTTTTTGAATATCCAATATAATTAACTACTTTTTGTATCAGATAACAATGATAATACGCTTTTTAGTGAAATGTTGTTGGTAGTAATAAAAACTTTTCCTGAGCTATTCTCGATGGAATATCGACCAGTAGTCGATTAGAACATAGGTAACAGGTCATAAAAACTTTTCTCAATGACCGGTTGAATCAGTAATATTATATTTTCAACAACAATTAACATAAAAGTGTAATATATAGATTGATTTAAGGTTGTTCCTCATTGTTATGAAAGATTTAAACGGAGAATCCCCCTAGCCCCCCTTA
>CAYUUC010000092.1:0-12112 GCA_964447635.1 uncultured Spirochaetia bacterium | reverse complement strand
ATGATTAATAAATTCTTTGTTAATTAATCCATATTATTCTGCCAAAAATTTAGTTTTTTATCCAAACATAGATATTATCTAAATACTATCATTATAATAGTAAGAAGTTATCTTTGATTATACAAATGTAAAAAGTCGGGTTTTTGGTTTTATACTAATATCATAATAAATTAATTTATGAATACAATTGGAGAATTTCCATAACATAACTTATGAAAAATGAAATAAACTCAGAACTACTAACAAACTTAATAGAAGAATTCATTATTAACAATAAGAATCTGTTTAAACCATACCTAAAAGAAAAAGATGCCCACAAAACCGAATCCAACGATGAATACGATTATGAAAGCGGTCTAACCGAGAAAGACCAGCGTATTAAAAAATTCTACGACGAATTGAGATACATACACAACATGAGGGATATAAGCTACGCAGAATTAAGCAAGAAAATCGAAGATGTAAAAGAAGATATCGAACGTAAGACCGAAGAGACTTTCCACAGACTAAAGGAAACGGATTACATAAACAGCTTCATCCTCAAGAATAATGACTCCATCACCGATGAAAAGATAGATGAGTTTGTCGAATACCTCAAGGATAAAGGCTTCTACCCCCTAGATAAGCAAAAGCTCAAAGACTATATCAACTCCATAGAAGTGACCGAAGAAGAGATTCCATTTAAATCGGAAGAACTTAAGACCAAACTCGATGAAGAGTTCAGAGAGTATGTCCTACGTTTTATGAACCTTATCGATAAGCAAAGGATAAAGTTCGGCATTAGCGAAGATAAGTTTAAGAAGATGGTGCTGAAAGTCCTTAAGGTAAACGAAACCGACTTAAGCGAACCAAAATACGACTATAAAACCAAGAAATACGCCTTGCTGAAAGAAATAGCAGAAACAACCGAAGACATCAATCCCTTCTATATCGTCAAATACTACAATATTGAGACCGGGAAGGTTTACTACTCAGTCTATTACGAGAACGGCACACTGGAATACAGTATGCTCGAATCCTACGATGAAGCAGTGAGTAAGGCGAAAACCCTTATCAGAGTAGGTGGAAAACCATCAGATAGAGATAAGACCAGCACCAAAAACATCACAAACAGAAACACCTCAACAAAAGAGAAATCCCGCACCAAGGAACAGGATAGATATAAGCGGGAAGACATGAGCCTAACCTATGAAGACGAGGAAATCATCTCCGACCAGGAATTCATCAAGAAAACCATCCAGGACATACATTACAGACAAGACCAGAAGCTCTCTGAGATTGGTGATAGACGATTCTTCATCTTCCGGATTATAGCATGGGTTCTCGGCTTCACTCTCATTTTTACACCGTTTTCATTCATGATTTTTCTAGCACTAAGGACACATGAAGCTCTCACCGGCAAGGCTAAAAGCAAGTCCAAGACATTCCTCAAGATAACCAAGTTCCTCGGATGGTTATTTATTTTCTCGGTGGTTGGCCTTCCTATCGGTATACCATTGCTGATGCTTACCTACATCACTGAAAACGCCGAACACAAATACAAAATCGAACTTAATAAAGGTAAGTCATTCGCCAGTGAAAGAAAGAAAGCTACTTCACCAACCTCCTTCGATGAACAGGATATTGATTATGATTCATTCATAAGCGTAAAAGAAGCATTGGAGCAAGACTGGGTCTCATCAAACCAAAAAGTAAAAGCCAAAACCGATACAGATAAAACCCATAAGGACATTTCACCAACAGATAAGGGAAAGCAAACCATAGATAACCGTGATGGAGAAGATAAAGACACCCCTTCACCAGAAGACACTGACTCAGATAACGATATCGACTTTGATGCCATCGATGATGATGTCATCGATGATGATACTTTTGTGGAGGAGGATGCGGTAAAGGATTACGAATTGTTCAACGAGAAACAGGAAAGCCACTCGCAAATAGAGGCTGAAGCAGAACTCAAAAGCGAACACAATCCCATAACCACCGACGAAGACCTTTCACAGACAGATGAAAGTGAAGACCAGGGCGATAATGCTCAGGATGAAGAAACGGATAGAGAGGATCAGTCAGGAGATGAGCATCAAACTTAAATTAGGTAGAGAGGGTTCGGTTTATGTCTGACGGTTCAAAGTCTTATTGGAAAGAGTTTTTACTGAAGAACTACAAACATCTAATCGTAATCGCTGCACCCATCCTATACTTTCTCACCGTATGTCCAACAATAGGCTCTGCTGATGCGGTATTGCTTACGGACAGGATGGCGGAGCTCTGGTTCAATAGCAAGGTTAACGCTCATAACCTTGCCAACTTTTTCGGCTACCTTTTCTCCAAACTCCCCTTCGATAGTTTAGCCTATCGGGTGAATCTGATGTCTGCTTTCTTCGGCTCTTTGAGTGCTGTTCTGTTTTACTTCCTTGTCTGGAGGGTGACGAAGCATTACCTAACCACAGTCCTCAGCTTCGCTATCCTCGTAGTGTCTCATTCGCACTGGTGGCACAGCACGGTGGTGGAGTGCTACGCCATCAACTCGGTGATACTGCTTCTGGTGGCTCATTGCTATATTTCATTTATGAGAAAGCGAAAGCTCCACTACATATACCTGGCATTCTTTCTATCGGGATTGGCTATTTTCAACCATGTACAGAACGGTGTTTTGCTGATAGCATCTGCCGGTTTCACCATCTTATACTACAAGGAGATCACCAAGGAGGATGGCAAGTCCTTCCTGAAGGTAACACTGTTCTCTGCCTTATCTTACATATTCGGGCTAATACCCTATATCATTGTTTTCGTACGTGACCTATCGGTCTACGATTGGGACTTCCTGCATGTGCTTTCCCGGTCATTGGCAGACGATTTCGGTGGTATGATGTTCAACTATAGTCTGTTTAGCATCGGTTACCAGGGCTGGCAGTATGTTAAGCAGTTCCCATCCATCTTCCTGGCTCTATCAGCATTCGGTATAGTCTATACCCTATCGGTGAAACACGAGCATAGACGGTTCTTTATAACGCTTCTTGCATTCATCTTCCTTCCCACTCTGATATTCTTTTCCGGTTTTCCGGTGTGGGACTTATATGCGTTCATGCTACCCGCTTATGTAATAACGGCTTTATGCGGTTCTGTTTGCTTGAAGGTAGTTTTCAACCAGTTTGTTGAACGATACGCCTTCCATAAGTGCAGTAGAAAGGGTATACTTATCCAGGTGCTGTTTTATGTATTCATCCTGCTTTGTGTATTCGGGTTTGTTTTCCCGCCTTACTTCTACTCACAGATACCGAAGTGGGGAGATAATCCATATGGAGTTTTCTATCAATACAACAACATGGAATTCGAGAACATCTATGACCGAGTAGAATACAACATAGACCCTAATAAGAGCGATTACAGGGACCTGGATGATTTCATCAATCTACTTCTGGAACAGCTCCCCCCTAATGCGGTCTACCTGGATAACGGTTCACGCACTTATCGCCACATTCGCTTATACTACCGCAAGTATGCTAAGCGTGAGGATAATGGCAGACCTGATATAAGACTTATCTTCCTCGACGTGTTTGGTTTCGGTTGGGGAACAACCCCGAAAGCGGTTGCAAGTGGGATACGTCATAATAGGTATGACCTGGACAACTTCTTCATGGCTTCACCACAGCGCCCCAACGACCGGATGCTTGCACTTCTGGATAGGGATAAGTACATATTCGTCCCGTATAAGCTGGATAACGACCATTGGATATATAAACTTGTTGTTCGGGATGGGGATAGCGGATATGAAAGCTACCATCACATCGACCTTTTCGATATGCGTTTTGGCGAACATATCGGCACTCCTGGAGAGGATATAAAGCATAACTTTCTTTCAGGTACTGAACCCATGGTCAGGTTGTATTATGGGAAAAGTCCACACAAAGATGCGGTTGACGCGGTGTTCAAGTGGTATAACCCATCAGGAGTATTGATAAACGAAGTAACCCAGCCTATAACGCCTAACAGCAATACCATATACACCAGCTTGAAAAGTGATAAGCTATATATGGAAAAGGGCAGACATACAGTTGAACTCTTTATTGACGGTATAAAACTTTTTGAGCGAAGCTTCTTGGTTGATTAGGAATGTTGATATAAGATTCGCGAGGTGTTATTTTATAAACATGACTTTTAAATCACCTTTTATCGATGAAACAGGTGATATTATAATATTGCCATTATCGTCATGGCTCTTTATAACGGCACCTATGTCCTTTCCTTTGTTCTTATCAGAGATTTCCATATAATCCAAACCATCTTTAAATCTATAGTAGCTGACAGTACCTATTTCGTCTCCGGAACTATTAAGGACAGCACTTCCTTTTATATTTGATAATTTCAAAATTGTTCCTCCTACTTGATATCGGTTAATGATGTTTAACCAACTTTCGGTTCTAATGTTATAACCAAAATTGGTATACTCACCACACCTTTTTGATAATAAAGGTGAACCCTATATATAAAATATAATAAATATATCAAAATGTATCAAATGTATTCCATACAATTAATAAAATTTATTTTTTATACGGAGAAATTTACCGTGTAAAAATGACACACCAGGCTTATTCCGAATTCGTCGCTAATTGACCACAGGCTGCGGAAATGTCATTACCTTTTCGGTAACGCTGAACTATTTCAATAGTGCTCCCTTTAAAATATGAGATGAATTTGCGTATAGTACTCTCCGATGGTCTATTCAATGTTGTATGGTGAATTTCTGAAGAAAATAAACCTTCCTTCACTTTATTATATGGTATGAGGTTCAGATTGAAATTCAGTTTATCCGACAGTGCTATAAGTGCAACAGCATCCTCCTTACCCATATTCACTCCTTCAATCATCACATATTCAAAGGTTAACCGTTTAGCAGTTTCATCCTGATAAGTGACGAGAGTATTCATCAATTGTTTTAGGGGATTCGATTTGTTCACCGGCATTAACATAGTTCTCTTACTGTCCAGAGCGGAGTTAAGCGACACAGCCAGTCTGAGATGGAGTTTATCAGATATAAGCTTCTTTATACCATCGATAATACCGGCAGTAGAGACAGTTATCCTTCTTATACTCATGTTAAGCCCATTATGATGGGTGATTATCCCGATCGCCTTTGTGACATTATCATAGTTTAATAGAGGTTCCCCCATACCCATGAATACTATGTTATCGATATTATCCTCTATGGATAAGGCATACATAAGTTGGGAAACAATCTCCCCTATAGACAAGTCCCTGATGAAGCCCATCCTACCCGTTGAGCAGAACTGACAAGCCAAGGCACATCCCACCTGAGACGATATGCAAAGAGTGCTCCTATCAACGCTTCTGATGATAACACACTCGACCCGCTTTCCATCAACCAGTTTGAGTAAGAGCTTCGTGGTCTGCCCATCCTTAGCGGTCTGACGGTTTATCTCGGAGAGGCTAAGTATGGTATGCTTATCGCTCAAGTATTGCCGTAACCTTTTGGGGACATTTTTCATAGAATCGAAGCTAGTTGCTTTGTGTTTGTATAGCCATGTTATGATTTGTCTCGCCCTGAATTTTTTAAAGCCAACGGAGGTCAATTCCTCTTCAATTTGTTCTGGGCTTAGGTTAAATATAGATTTGTCTTGGTTGGGAATTTCATTATTCAATTTTATCCCTTCTAATTATTAATTTTTTATTGGTATATATCTAATTATATAATAATTAATTGTGACCATTATCAAAATTATTATATAAAAAACAATTCACGCCTAATTATTATACAAAATGTCAGAATCAATCTCTGATTAATACATTTAAGAGTATATTATCTCATAATTACAGATACGGTTTAAAAAAAAATAAGAAAAACCCTTGACGATTATTCATATTTTTTGTAATATTAATAGTAGTGAATGTTTATTTACATATTTTTATAAAAATGATAAATAATTTTGCTTTATAAATAAACATTTATATATATATTACGGAAAATTAAGAAAGAGTAATGATTTACTAAACCGTTACTATTGTTTTATAAGAAAAAGTGTAATTGATACGATTATATAAGTATAAAAAAAACGCAATTATATTGTTTATAAGTTTTTATAAATTTTTCGTGATAATCCTATCCAATTCCACCTGGATACTGCGGTATTACAGGTGGTTTTTTATTGCAACCAGTCCTTATTCATCAACCACCCCAGACGAATCATCACCGAAAGTGCCAATCTGGCGTGGCATCTGGAGTATTTTATCCGCAAGTAGCTTCTTATAGCGTATCTCCTGTGACAATGACGGGTCTAATCCCGACCAATACCGGATTATATCGACAAACCTTACCTTAATCTTCTTCAGCTTCTTCTTAAGCGTGTTTAACGCATCCTCCTCCGATATTGAACCATCCAGAAGAGTTATCACCGAATGGGAATACTTACTACGAGCGTAGTTCTCGAAGGTCTCGAAAGCCTGCGCCCGGATTAGCCGATTACCGGAAGAGAACCTAACTATGGAATCCAGCATAGCTTCCGTCCTATGCTCATGTGTATTGGTCAGTGATAGGATTTTCGCCGAGATGTAGCCACTGTGGGTTATTCCCTCGCTACACATCTTGCGGAACAATAGGGCTATGTTATCATTCGGGATATGATAACGGGCTTGACTGCTGATAGAGAGGAAGATGAAAGCCCTTTGTAGAATAGCTTCTACCACTTTCAGGCTTAACTCTTTGATGCTGACTAGACTATCTAATCCCAGTCTTATAATGGATTCGACTATACTCTCAATGAGGAAGAACTCCTTGAACTCCATATACTCGTTATTATTATCACCTATTCTTTTCAGTAAAGCATTAGCCTGAGTTTTAAATTCGCTTCTCAGGAAGAAGAAAGTCTTCATACTTTTTATCTCACCTATCGCACCAATTAATCTCCGAGTTCTTTCCACATCCTCTGCCTTTGTCCGTTCTATTATCGCTATGATATTGTTAAGCGATTTCTCACCGGTCATGATTAATGCTCTTAAAGCATTATCCAACATTAACTTATCATTGAGAAGTTCACTTATCAAGCCTATGGAGTAAGTATCCCCCAGGGATGCCAGTGTTAGAATGCTTCTATTCTTAATCTCATCCGAACCTTTAACCAGACGTTCCCTTATCACAGGTAGAAAAGCCTTGCTCTCATCATCACTAATCTGCTCTATGATGGACAGACCGAAGGAATACTCATCAGCATCCCCGCTATGTATGTATCTGAAGAGTTTATCCTTCAGCTGCTTCCGCCTTTCCTCGCTACCATAATTACATTGATAGAGTATTGCATTCTTGGCAAGCTCTTTATCATTCGATTCGGTATATTGCCATATCAAGTCTGTTATGTCATACCTCTTTAACTCGTAGAAAATCTCTATAAGAACGGCTTTTATCTGCTCCTCATCCTCATTAATAAGCTTCTCTTTCAGCTTGTCTGGGACATAATCGCTCTCCAATTCCGATATATGCGGTTTTATCGATTTTAGTATGAAAACCTTAATCGATGTATCCTGTCTATCATAACGGCTCATCAACTCATCAAATAAGTCATTATCATGTAAGATACTTTTGATATTATGGAAGATGGTCGCCAGGTCGGCACTCTGGATGTTCTTGGAAAGTGTCTTCAAGTAGCCACGGTTGATTACGATGTTTAACACTATTCGAATACCCATCAGAACCATGATAGCAATGAGGATGAAAAGTGGACGAACCCCGGCTAACAGCTGAAGCAAAACCCCGGATAAGAGTATACCTATCTGACTTATCATACCATTATTGATATTCATTATCTTCCCGCGGACATGTCTGGGAAGGACGGAGAAAGCAACCACTGCCGATGGTGTCACCAGTGCCTGAAGTATCTGCCGGCTGAAATCTGCCGTAGCAACCATGGAAAACATAAACAGCATTATGAGGAGGAAGAACCCCGCTATCTTGACCAACAAAGTCAGGATAAAACCCCTCCCCATCTGGGTATGACTCATAATTTGAACGATGAGACCCGCTTCTATCGCGGGTATCAAGGAATCTATCAATGCTACCAGCAGATTAGCCGAACCTCGCCATACACCTATGTAGACGGTTAACGATTGTGTCCCAATCTGGAGACTGTTTACTATATCATTGTAGGTGTAAAGGATGAGACCGGCAGCCACCCCGAAAATCAATGTGGATATGTTGAATACACCCACGAAGGAATTATTCTTAACTATGCGAATAACCGATTTCACTTCATCCAGTATCCCTTTCTTACGCTCCCTCGGTATGAGTGAAGAAAAGTCCCCCGCCCGATAGAGGAAAAAGGCTGACAGTAAAGCAGAAGCTATAATCATGAACAGGTCGTTCCCGGTACCGAATAGGTATGTCGTCCCTACCAGGATGAAGGAAGCCATCGAATAGCCGATGACACCACTAGCCAGGATAATGGGATACAGTCGGCGACCCTCCCTCAGGTCAAAGTAGGAGTTACACATCTCCCAGAACTGTATCACCAGGAATGTCGTTATCACCAGCCTAAACACATACAAAGCGGAAAACAAAACCATGTTCTCCCTTTGGAAAAAGTATATAAGAAGCCAAAACAGGAAAGTTATACCTGAGGTGATTAGCAGGACTAAGATTAAGGATACACGTTTATCAAAACGGTCTGTATAGTATGAATAGATAAGGCTTATGATGATTAATAGAATGGCGCTTACCATCAGTATAATAGGAACTAAATCCGAAGTTTGTATATCAACATAAGAAAGAGCAGAAGCCCCGCTCTCATCGCCAAGAAAGATTGAATCCAGGATATTGGCGAGGAAACCCGTTGCCATGGATAGGAAGAAATATGCCAGCATGAATATGATTAGTTTATTCTCGTCAGACTGCCTTATTTTCAATAGCCGGTATAGAAAGAGTTTAAGCGAGGTTAGTCTCATGGTTATCCTGCTTCCTCTGTCTACTTATTTTTATCTACTTCCATTATTTCGTCGATATGTTGGGAAAATTTCTTAAATTCGGCGAAAAGTTTTTCGAATTTGTGAAGCTTATCTACATTCTCACGAACCCTTTGAGATAAGACTTTTATGACCCTTAATCCGATGGAGGGGTATTTCATAATCACATTGTCCAGGCTATCCTTAGTGTATGACATGATGATGGAGCTTTCCAATGTTTTAGCAGAAGCGGAGCGGGTATCCCCATCGAAGACAGCCATCTCGCCGAAATAGCTACCACTTTCCATCATGGCAATCCGGACCTTTTCCTTATTGTCCACATTCCGTAATAGTTCAACTTTACCAGAGATAACCACATAGGAATTGTATCCAATATCCCCTTCCCTGAACAAGTATTCACCAGCTTCATAATCTTCTATGGAGCTGACCGCTGCGATATGTCCCAGTTGTTCGACGGTTAGGTCTTTGAATATCGGGACTTTCTGCAGGAACAATATTTGGTCTATTACCGTTTCCATCGATATAAAATACCTTATTTCTATCAATTCTTTGTATTCAATAGCTAATAATGTGTATTTTATAATCTTAACAAGAATTAGACCAAGTTCCAAAAAAAAAGCATATATTAACTTTAAAAGCCTGGTTTATTTAGTTATTTTATATATACGATTTACTATATCCTATATACTTTATAATAATAAGAAGTTTGAGATATGAAATTAAAAGATATATTAAGAGACCCGGATTCTTCAGAGTTGGATAGATACATCACAGGTAAATTAAAAATCATCGGAATTCTATTCCAGATTACCGGTATATCTCTGTCTATTTATAATACAATCAAATACTATCTAGCAGGCGACACCATCAGCACTATAAACAACATTGTGATAGTAACCATATTGGCTATTTCGCTTATAATTACACTACGGAAGAGAATTCGCTTGGGTATTGCCATAGCATTATATGGGGCGATTATCGGTCTTATGGTCAGGCATTTTTTGGAGATTGGCGAGATGGAGACGGACTTCTATGCTATGACCACCATCATTCATCTACTGGCGATAATAGGTGCCAATGCGGTACTATCCTTCGGCATACACCGCATCAACTCGCTTATAGTGGCCGGATTAGCGATTGTAAGTTATACCTTGATTATACTAATAACACAGAATCCCCTGATTATAGAATTCGCTTATGCTATATACCCTATCGTTATCGTCTTCTCGGTTATATTCTTCTATTTTGCTGGTATACTAAGGAACACCCTTGAGAAAGCAACCTCTGAGGCTAAGATTAGCCAAGAAGCACTGGAAGAGCTAAAGACGATACTGGACAAGGTCAAATCGATAAAAGAAAGCATCGATAATAGTCAAAACCGGCTGAAGACAAACCTGGAAGAGATTGACAGTATACTAAGTAAATACTTCTATCAATCACACATTCTCGGAGAGACTTCAGACAACGTTAAGGATAAACTCTCCGATAATGAAAGAAGGCTGAGCAAACTCAAGACAGAAGTGGATAACATATCCCAACAAATCGATTCCCAATCAAATTTCGTGGATAATACCTCTTCATCACAGGAAAACATATACTCATCTATAAAAGCAATCAGGGAGACGGTAAAAGAAGCGGCGAAAATCAACGAAGAATTAAACATACAAACCGGGGATGCTAGGAAAGGCATAGATAATATATCAGATATAATGCAGGGTATGGAAGACCATCAGAGCAAGATGCTGGATATCATCTCCGCTATAAGCAATATCGCATCGCAGACCAACCTACTCGCCATGAATGCCTCTATAGAAGCGGCACATGCCGGCGATACAGGGGCGGGATTCTCCGTAGTGGCTGAGGAGATACGAAACCTCGCCGATAACTCCGACCAGAAGACGAAAGAGATTAACACTATTATCAAATCTATGAATACCAGAGTCAGCGATAGCATAGAAGCAGTTAAACATATAAATACCGTCTTAAACAATATCACAAACAAGGTAAACGAGTTTAACCCGCTCATACAAAAGATAAACAATTCAATGGACCAGCAGTTACAGTATAACCGGAAAGTCCTCGATAGTGCAAAAGAACTGTTAGGAATCACCGAAAACATCAAGGAGAGTATAAACAAAGAGACCGGTATCTTCAAGGAATATTCCGATACTTTCGATAAACTTAAATCATACATAGGAGACATCGCCAGCATAGCAACAGACCTTACCGTCTATGCGGAGAAGTCAAAAGATATAATATCAATTGTCCATGAAATTCGTGAAGAGAATGAGTCACTCCATGATGAGATATCCAAACTCTTATCCTCAACAGGAGATAAGAAGATGTTGACCTAAGCGAACTTTCACATTCAAAAGCATAAAACAGGTTTCATTTGGTTTAGATTCTGTATATTGACAGCTATAGAGCAGATAAATTGTTAGAGGATTATCTTGGTTTTCTCTCTTAGAGAGCTTTTATTTAGTTAAGCTGAGTAATCTTTCGCGGGGATTAACAATCTCGGTTATCCTTACACCGAAGTTTTCATCTATAACAACGACTTCGCCTCTTGCGACCAGTCTCTTATTTACCAGCAGGTTAACAGGTTCAGTAGAAGGCTTCTCCAGTTCGATAATCGACCCTTCGCCCCATAATAGTATATCTTTGACCTTATATTTTGTCCTACCTAATTCAACGGTAATCTGCATATATATATCGAGCAGTAATTGTATATTCCTTTGCTGTTGCTGGCTAGGTGCTAAACTCTCTTCTTCATCTTTTTCTTTGGTTTTCTTCTCTTTTTTAACGGGCTTTTTTTCCTCTTTTTCGGAAGACTCGATTGAGCCTGCTTCTATGGCTTCTTCCGAATCCTCCTCCTCTTTCTCAGTATCTGCTAATAAAGCATCTACTTCCTCCGGACTTAGAGCATCTTCAGTCATAAAATCATCCTTCTTTACTAAAATTCAGTCCTAAAAACAAATTAACATAAATAAAATCTAAAATTATTTATGCTAAGAGAATCATCGACAAACTTCGCCATATCATTTAACAAAAGATTGCGATAACATTATACAATACAAATTTCACTAAAAAATCATATAAAGTCAAGATTATTATTGAATTACTACCATTTAGCCACCCCCAT
>CAYUUC010000091.1:0-12262 GCA_964447635.1 uncultured Spirochaetia bacterium | reverse complement strand
ATTCGGCGAGACACCGGATAAAGCATTAGAGGAACTCGATATCGCATTGAACTTATTAATTGAAGATTGGGATTATATACCCAAACCTAATAACATCAAATCTATCGAGGTATAATGTTTATTTTCTCCACCTTACATACTATCATCACCCAAAAATCAATCATTGCCCGCATCCCGCTATTGTGTTATAATTAAATATAAACCGAAATAAAACCATCTATTTTAATATTTTATAATGAATTAAAGGATTCTAACATCGTAAAAATAATTTGGAATATCTCTATTTCGAAATTAACTTATAGATTAAGTTCTATTTATTATCAAACATTAGGGAGTATTTCTATTATGTTTAGAAAAATTGCATTAATAACCGGTTTTATTCTATTTATTATTCTATCATTAGCCATGGGCGTTTTACTATACACACAGGAAGACAGAGACCCTATCGAGAACCCGCTTGAAGAAGGAACTTACTCGGTAGCATACTATCAGGAGATAGTAAGGAAGACTATGACTGGCTATAAGCTTATCGATGAGAGTGAACTATACAAATTCCAAAAGTTTTACAAATTCTATAACAGTAGGGATGTCTATTCCGTAACATTAATGATAGAGCGATACGAGAGGGACAGCTCCAACGAGGCTTTCCTCATCAGAAGAATCATGCTTAATAGTCTGGGAAATATTGCATATGAACAAACATTCAACTTCAAAAAAGAGATGACCGGCTATACCTTGTATAAATACGACAGCCTGGGGAGACTCCTTAGAGAGGCTAAATTCGATGGTGATGGAGAAATCATCACCGATGAATGGATATATTACAATCCAGACGGTACTCTATGGAGGAAAGAGAAACACAGCCGGGGGAAACTCATCGAAAAAGAGATTTACGGAGAAAGGAATAAACTCAAAAAAAGATTCCTCTACTTCTATTTCCCGGATGGTTCAATGGAAAGAAGGGAAGAATACAACGGAGAAGGCGTAATCCAGAAAATCATCATTTACGATTATGATGGAAGCATCCTGCAAAAAGTCTATTACAAGGAAGGCGAAGTGGATGAAGTCGTCGATATCAAACCAAGAGACGAAGACTCTGAAGAACTTTCATTCGATGTAGAAGATGAAAACCCTACCTACGGCGGTAAGGGAGCAGGTCCCGATATCCTTTTGCTGGTTGATATGTTCGATTATATCAATAAATACCTTAATTCGGATGCAGAAGAGATATCGATTAACGGTAAGACCTTCGAGAATAACAGTACCGAGTTTGTATTCACTTTCCTATACTCCATCGGAATAGACCTGGAGAACGAAATCATACAATACTCCGAGGAAAACGATAAGCCGGTCAACTTCTCCAAAGGTAAGATTAACGCCTTATGGGAATACCTCATCTACAGAGGATGGGCGTATAAAGCTAATTACAAAGTCAGAATCAGTAAAGGTGACCTGCTGTTCTTCGATTACGTCAACGATACAACTGGAGACCGACTCTTCGACGAGAAATCACATATCGGTATAGTAAAAGAGATTACCGATAACTCCACCCTAATCTTCTATCACTGCTTGGAAAACAAAGGGAATATCCAAATAGGGAAGGTTAATCTGGAAAGACCCGCTGATAAGCAATATAATAGTATAATACGGGTTATTAACCAAGAGTATATGACATCAAGCATCATTTCAGGTATAGGTAAGGTAGACTACCTGACTTTAAAGTCAGAACAGAACCAGAACTAACAACCATTCCGGCAATGTCCCTCTTTTACGATTAACTGACCGCAAGCCCCTTCTATTTCCTGACCCTGGGTCTTGCGTATGTTCACCGGCGAGTCCAGGTCCAAGAAAGCCTTATAAAAACGCACCACCTCCTCATCTCCGGGACTTTTATACTCTATACCATCTATAGCATTATACGGGATGAGGTTAAGCTTCACCTTAAGTCCACGCAAGACGATTTTAAGACTATCGATGTCCTCTCTACCCATGTTTACATCCTTAATCATGATGTAAGCGATGGTCACCCAGTCCCTGCGTCTGTTAAAGTAGAGCTTTACCATATCTATAAGCCCTTCTATAGGGTATCTCTTCGCTACCGGTATTAGTCGTTCCCGCTTCTTTTGTATCACCGAGTGTAGAGAGAGTATCAGGTGGAATGGCTCTCTATTTTCGATGAATCGACGCATCATAGGAGTGATGCCGACTGTGGAGATGGATATCCTTTGTGAAGATATGTTCATGCCGATGTTGCTGTTAAGGATGTGTGCGGATGATATCACCCGGTCGTAGTTCAGCATCGGTTCACCCATACCCATATACACGACATTGTTTATCGGTCTTCTTATGTCTCTCTCTATTGAATAGACCTGCTGTAGCATCTCCCACACTTCGAGATTCCTCCTGAAGCCCATCAACCCGGTAGCACAGAATCGACAACCCAGGCTACAACCTACCTGAGAGGAGATGCATAATGTTACCTTATCATCGATGTATAACAGGACCGACTCTATGAACTCGCCATCAGGTAAACGAAAGAGATACTTAATGGTGTCTCCCTTAGCCGATACCAATCTCTCTTTCATCTCTAACCGAGGTATGTACGCGATGTCGTATAATATGACCTTCCACTTCTTGGAGGTGTTTAGCCGGTCGATGGATTGGATATGCCTTTTGTGGAGGTCTTTATAGAAGCTCTCATCTATATTAGCCGATATGCCGCTTTCGGTGAGGAAACTTCTTAGTTCATTGAGTGAGAGTGATAGCAGGTTTGTCTTTGCCGGATGGTGGATATTCATTCTAGTCCCCGAGGGAGAGTTCAGCTTCCATCCACTCCAGATACGGTTTATGTCCCATGATGATTGGAATAGCTAACAGCTCCGGGACATCATAGTTGTGTAAGTCGCGGACTCTTTCTTCTACCTTATCGAAGAGCTTCTTACTGGTCTTAATCAGGCACATGTACTCGATGGAGCTTTCCACTTCCTCTTTCCATAGGTATGTGCTTTGTATGGGCGAACTGATCTGTACACAAGCAGCCAACCGCTCCTTTACCAGAGTGTCTGCTATCTTTTGTGCTATATGCTTGCTGTCCACAGTGGTTATCACCTGTATGTAGTCAGTCATTGGTTATGCTCCTATTAATGGTTTTGATATAAAATGTATTAGATTATCCCTTCCCGCCAGTAATACTGGAAGGTCTTATCCATAGCTGTGTTGAAGTCATACTCCGGCTGGAAGCCCAGCTCTTTAAGCTTCGTCGTATCATATACGATGTCGTTCCCAAGTAGAGTCATGGAATGACGGGTGAGTAGCGGTCGCTTCTTCTTACCAATCAGCTTATAGAAAGCCTCCATCATCAGTGAAGCAAAGTAGGCGATAGGATAGGGTAAGGTGAAGCTAACCTCTTTCCCGCCTATCCTTTCTGCAATAGAGTTTACGAACTTACGGAAGCTCATCTTCGGTTCGTCAGCTATGATGTAACCCTCTCCGATAGACTCATCCGAGTTTAGGATAAGCTCTACCGCTTCGGTGAGGTGTTCGATATAGCTTATCTCTATCGTATGCCTCCCACCACTCCGAAAGAACATCATACTGCCATCCTTAATCGCTTCCACAATCTCGGGTACGAAGGTTACATCCCCCTCGCCATATACCCAGGGCGGGTATATGATGGATATGTCCAGCTTGTTCCCCTGTATGTATTCCCTGACAAGTTTCTCAGCCATTATCTTGGACTTGCCGTACCAGCCAGGTCTCTTACCGAGCGGTGAGTCCTCGTTAATCCGTGAACCATGTTTGTGACCGAAGACATCGACGGTGCTGGTATGGATTAGCCGTTTGACGCCTGCTTCTATGCAAGCCTCTAACACATTCTTCGTCCCATAGTAGTTAACTCGGATGAAGTCCTTTTTCAATCCCCAGTCCGTAACGAATCCTGCACAATGGATGATGGCGTCTCTGCCTCTGAATGCTTTAATTAGGCTGTCCTTATCACCAACATCCCCGATGATTAGAGGGATAGCTTCTTCCTGAAGGTCTTGGGTCTTGCTGGTCTTTCTGACCAAGGCATGTACATCATATCCCTTTCTCTTTAGGTGTTTTGTTATAGCATATCCTAAAAAGCCGGTTGAGCCGGTGACTAAGATGTTCAATTCTAATCTCCTAATACTTTCATAAGACATTCAACAAGGTAGTCGATGTCTTCTTTAGTATGAGTAGCCATCATGCTTATCCTGAACCGTTGAAGCTCTTTGGGAACAGCGGGGAACTCGATGGTGTTTACGAAGATGCCCATATCATGTATCTTCTTTCCCGCTTTCCTGATGTTTACCTCTTCCGGTACGATTACGCATACGATAGCCGAATCAGTTTCCACATGGATGTCATTTTTCGCCAGTTTATCGATAAGGTATTCCGCATTCTCTTTAAGCTTCTTTGCTCGCCATGACTCCATATCGAGCAGGTCGAGAGCGGCAAGCACCGATGCAACCACTGTTGGTGGTAGAGATGCGGAGAACATATATGAGCGGGAGAGCCATCTTAGGTAGTTGATGATATCCTTATCCGCAGCGAGAAAACCACCGGTGACAGCCAGTGTCTTGCTGAATGTACCCATGATGATGTCTATTTTGTCAGTGTGGAAGTGTTCATGAATGCCATGACCATGCTCCCCCACTACTCCCAAACCATGTGCATCGTCCACGATTAGATAGAAGTCAAATTCTTTTTTAAGATTTATGATTTCGTCTAATTTAGCGATATCCCCATCCATTGAGAATACACCTTCGGTAGCTACGAAGATGTCCGTGTTAGGCTCCTTATCCTTTGAAACGGTTTCTAACTTTTTTCTAAGGTTTTCGATGTCGTTATGTTTGAACGAACGAGGTCTCTGGTTGTTCATTTTGAGCCCATCGATGAAAGAGGCATGGCTGTATTGGTCGAAGATGACGATGTCCTTCTTTTCGATGAGAGCTGAGACCAAACCGACATTAGCATTATATCCTGAAGAATAGACTAATGCGTCGTCTTTGTTCTTAATCTTTGCAAGCCTTCTCTGAAGTTCGTGATGTAGGCTGGTAGAGCCGTTGAGGAGTGGTGGTCCTCCTAATCCGGTTCCGAACTTTTCGATAGCTTCCAGTACCTTTTCTTTGATATAAGGGTGGTTGGCGAATCCGAGATAGTTGTTGGAGCCGAACATAATCATATCTTTGATTTCGCCGGTGTATGGGTCTCTCACTTTTACTTTACTGTCGGCAGGTGTACATATTTCCCTCATATAGAGTAGTTCCTGCTTGGAGTATTCCCATTGTGAGTATTCAGAAAACATGTTTAGTTTCTCTTTTAAAGATTTCCCTTTCATTTGAATCATAGAAGCGAGTGAAAAATTTTCAGCGGATTTCGGTTCTTTCTCTTCTCCTAGTTCCTCGTTTAATTTTGAATGATTTTTGGTTTTATCATTATACATAATGAGACCACCTTTGTTAAATTTTTTTTAAATCTACTTAATAATATTATATTTATAATAGGTAACTTATATGATTTTTATCATATTACAAGATTCTATAAGTTAGCAATATTTTTGAGATAAGTCAATTTATAAAAAACCACTTAATATGAAGTAAGATTCATTTGCATTAAAATAAACCATACAAAGGGGATTATATATTATGAGGAGCGCTTTTCACAATAAATATCTATTTATTATATTTTTAGTGGTTTTTGTGCTTTCATCGCTATCATTCTCACAGGATACGAAATTTAGCGATGATGCTAAGGAATACTTCATGGAACTAGCATTCGGAACAGACTTTAAGCTCGGATTCACTCCTAAAGGAATGCACAACGGTGACGAAGAGGATACAGTAAAAAAGTGGATATACTATATTAAGATTTTCATTGAAGGTGATGCACCCCCATACTTAAAAATCGAACTCAATGAAGTCATCGACGAATTGAACGAACTTACCGGCAACATAAAACTCAAAATCGCACCAGCTAAAGAATCATCTAACCTGCTAATATTCTTCGGGTCGGCGAAAGAGTATGCGAACAAATTCGTAAATGATAATTACTATGCACCACCAAACAATCCTTCACTCTCTAAAGGGGAAATGGAACAGGTTAAACTCGACTTAAAAGAACACATCCTGAAACTTTCACAGGATAATTGGGGTATATCATGGACTTTCTGGGATGATAAGTGTAGAATCATAAAAGGTTCGCTACTCGTCGATACGGAGAGGATAGACACCACATCAGCAGGTCAGCATATACTCAGGGAGAACCTGGCTAAATCTTTAGGTCTACTATACGAGTCCGACAGATACGAAAGGAGCATCTTCTATCGGGATTGGTCTACTACAACCATATTCCAGCCTATAGACCGACAGGTTATTCAAATACTATACAACGAAAACATAAAACCAGGCATGACCAGAGAAGAGGTTATCCAAGTTCTGGGAGATTTATAAAACAATCTATCAAAAAATAGCATCTAACTAAACCGACAAATAAGTCATCAGTTATCAGAATCTTTTTAGACAAAGGAGTATATCTATACTTTTTTTTACTGTGAAATCTCTGTTGATATAACTAAAATCGTGTAGTAAAGAGACTCCATTCTATCCTCGTCTTCTTTGGAGGCGCACCCCTAATGAGTTCATCTCCTACAAAGAGGGTAAAGAATTAGTAAAAATTTGGGTAGAAAGAGATTTAAATTAGAATATTCAAGTCCTCCCTCATCAGGGGGGATTTAGGAGGGTTTCTTCCAAAACCGATTTTTTCACAGTAAACATTTTTTATAATTTTTTCCATTCATGTATTATATTTTGTGTTTTTATATAATAGATGTGGTATATTTTAAACAAATAACCAAAAAACCATAAAACCAAGGAAGAAACAAAATTGAATATAGATTTTAAATACTTACATAAAGGAGTTCTTGCGAGGCTTGCCGAGGAATACCATCCATCCTTCAATATAGGGGATATATTCCGGCAAGCAGAAACAGTACCAGGCTTATAATCCACCAAAAAACACGGTTTACGGTTGTAGCCCTTATCTAAAAAGGAGCAGGCAACGAAGCAAACATAAGCATAACAGGAGGAATAATATGCCTGTAAAACAAAAGCAAGAACAAAACAAAGAATCAACCATTATGAGAAAGAGGCACTCCCTCTCTCATATCCTAGCGGAAGCTGTTCAGAAAGTCTATCCCGATGCTAAACTCGGTATCGGTCCGGCTATCGAGAATGGCTTCTATTACGATTTTGATATCGATTCTACTATCTCTACCAAGGACTTGAAGAGGATTGAAAAGGAGATGAAAAAGCTTCTCTCCAAGAAAAATCCCTTCTTGTTCAAGGAAGTAGACATCGACGAAGCTAAAAGCATCTTCTCGGAAAAAGGCGAGAAGTATAAGATAGAACTAATTAACGAGCTAGAAGAGCAGGGTGAGGAGAAGCTAGGTCTATACTATACCGGAGAAGGCGGATGGTTCGACCTTTGCAAAGGTCCTCATACCCCAAACACCGAAGAGATAAACTCGAAAGGGTTAAAGCTGGACAGAGTCTCCGGGGCATACTGGAAAGGTGACGAGAACAAGCCCATGATGCAGAGAGTGTACGGCTTATACTTCGACACCAGAGAAGAGCTGGACCACTACCTGAAATGGCGTGAGGAGGCGAAGAAGCGTGACCACCGCAAGCTGGGAAAGCAACTCGGACTCTACATCATATCGGAGAGTGTGGGGAAAGGTCTGCCCATGCTTACCCCGAAAGGGTCAACCTTCCGCAGATTGCTGGAAAGGTGGACGGTGGACGAAGAGCTGAAGCGTGGTTATGAGCATGTATATACCCCGGTTATGGGTAAGATAGAGTTGTATCAGCAATCCGGACACTGGGAGCATTACAAGGAGTCCATGTATCGACCCATTGACATTGAAGGTGAGCTCTTCGTATTGAGACCGATGACCTGTCCTCATCACTTTATGATGTATAAGGATGAACCTCATTCATATCGGGACTTACCGATAAGGTATGCCGAGATATCGCCTTTATTCAGGTATGAGAAGTCAGGCGAGCTTAGCGGGTTGATACGCTTGAGAAACTTCACCCTTGCCGATGCTCATAACATATGCACCGAGGAGCAGGTCAGGAAAGAGTTCAAGGACGCTCTACAGCTCGTTCAATACATGATGGAGACCCTGGGGATTGACGATAAGGTGACTTATCGGGCGTCCCTCCATGATGAAGAACATAAGGAGAAGTATATCGACAATCCTAAGATGTGGGAGAAGTCGGAGAAGCTTATGCTACAGATAGTGGAGGAATTGAATCTCCCCTATGAGATAGCGGAGGGTGAAGCCGCCTTCTATGGACCTAAGGTGGATGTCCAGCTGACCAATGTGATGGGTAAGGAGGACACCGCCTTCACCATACAGATCGATTATGCTCTGCCGGAGAAATTCGACCTAACCTATGTGAACAGGGATGGCGAGGAGGTGAGACCTGTGGTGGTTCACCGTTCGTCGATAGGCTGTCTGGAGAGGACGATGGCGTTTCTGATTGAACATTATGCCGGCAGATTCCCGCTGTGGCTATCTCCGGTGCAGGTGGAGTTCGTATCGATAAGCGATAACCAGCATGACTATGTTAAAGAGCTTATTGAGCGTTTCAAAGGGCGAGGTATCCGATGTGAGACCAGCTGGAGAGATGAGACCTTCTCCAAGAAGCTTAGACAGGCAAGGCTTAACCTCGTCCCATACATTGTGATTGTGGGTGATAAGGAGATGGAGATTCGGGAAGTGTCCATAAGGAATAGAGACACCGGTGAACAGACGACCTACAGCATAGATGAAGCCTTGAATAGGATAGTCGAGGAGGCGGAGAGTAAGACTCTCTCCCTCGGTTTATAATGATATAGAATGAAAGCCCTGCCTGTCCATGATAGATGGGCGGGGTTTAACCATAGATTAACTAACATCAAACAATAAGGATAGGGATAATAAGATGAAATGCCAGCCTTACGATATGGACATCAAAGACTTTGACCGGATTATAGAAGACAATTTTAATCTGGAGTTGGAGACGATACAATTCAATCCGGTAGGTGAGGATAGCTTCTGCTATACCGCTCTGGATAAGGATGGTCAGGCTTACTTCATACGGCTTGAACGGGCGTCGGACCATGATAAGATAGAGAAGAGCCTTCGTGCTGTTCATAAGCTGTATAATGAATGTGATTATGGATACGCCGTCCCGCCAATCAAGGACAAGCACGGCAATATGAGTGTAAAGTATCTGGATAAGTATTCTATAGCGGTCTTCCCTCTGAAGAACACAGAAAGCCTTTATGGTTCGGAGATTACAGATGAGGATTGGGACAGTATTGGGGGTATGATTGCCAGCTTGCATCAGAAGAAGGATTGTGTAAAAGAGTTTAGTCTGCCCTTGGAGGAATATGACCCTCCATATAAGAAGGAGCTTGAATTGGTATCGGACATCATAGATGGTAAATCCAGGTTGAAGGATTATAACAATTACCAGTTGGAACTGATGAAGCTATTGAGGGAAGAGAAGAAGGACATCATCGATGTTAGGAAGAAGCTTACCGGGCTTAAAGAACGGATATCGAAGCTGTCTTTCATACAACTAAGACTGACCCATGGCGATCCTAACCTCGCCAACATCTTGACTGATGGGGAGGGCTCCTTTTACATAGTGGATTGGTATGATATAGGCTTATCCTCTGTAGAGAGAGATTTATCTAGCTTCTCCGGGGAATACTTCGAGAAATTCCTCCATTCTTACTTCAAGCATTTTGACCAGACCTTTAAACTTCATAGTGAATTATTCGAGTTTTACCTGTATCGTTGGATAATTCAGGAGATATCGGTTTACTCTTACGGGATAATGTATAGACCGAGTGCCGAAGAGGAATATCAGCACTTTTTGGATGAGATACGAAAATATCTTCCGGTAGACTATGATAAGATTAATGATGATTTAAATCGTATAAATAGAGCCATGGAGAAGATTGATTAGCCATTCCACTCTAGGCTAAGGGAACAAGGCGAATAGTGGATTAATCATTTATAAGTAAAGTAAAATGATGAGCAATTATTGAAATGGAGTTAAATTCTGTGTATATTTTTAAATGGTTTTAGGGTATTATAATATGACATATCTTTTATTTTTAATACTAAATAACCGAAAATCTTATAAAGATTTATAAATCAGGATAAAAAATAGTGAGTAGTGAATATATTCTTTTTGATAAGCTAGACGCCCCCGAATGTGCCTACATGATTAAACAGGGTTCGGTAAAGATAGAGATAACAGAAGATGATATCATAAAGATATCCGGGGAGAAGAAAGTTGTGGGCGCAGATACACTTCTGCTTACCAAAGCAGATGGTCTTACTCATTATCGTGAATATAGGGCGGTATCTACAGAGGGTTCTGATTATATACCGGTAGAGCCTGATAAATTGAATGAGCTCATTATGGAGTTTAACGCCGGCTTCTCCATTACTAAAGACCTCTCCGAATTGCTGGATAAAACAAACCAAATACAGGAAGAGAAGAATAAGCAAATCGGTAAAAAAGAGAAACTCGCCCAGGAATATTGCAAAATCTTCGCAAGAACCCTGAATAAGGTTAGGGATATATACAGTAAAAAACGATTCCCATGGCTGGAAGAGCTTGCCGAGAAGTATATCAATTCCACCACCTATGAAAAGGGTAAATCCTTTGCTACTTTCGATATAGAAACTAAACAAAACCTAGTAACCAGGGAACTAGACGAGTTTAACATCGAATATCCACCCGGTTCTACGATATGCGAGCAGGGTGAACAGGGAACGGATATGTTTATCCTGGTAAGCGGTAGGATACAGGTTATCGTTGGTAAGAATCCGGTAGCTGTAATCGATAGTCCGGGTGAGTTCATCGGGGAAACAGCCCTTCTGCTGGGTCAGGCCAGGTCTGCTACCCTGAAGACCCTCTCTGAAACCGTACTTACCGTAGTCAGAAAGAAAGACCTAAGGAAGGTTTGGGACGCTAAGCCGGACTTCCTTAAGAATATCGCTATCACTTTATCAAGAAGAATAGTGAATAACGCATTACTCCTCAATGACCTTAACGACCTATTGAAAGCTAAGGTAAAAGAAGACGAAGAAGATAACATCCCCAAAGTGCTGAAAGGCAACCAATACCAGGATGAATTAAACGCTCTAAAAAATGACCTGTGGAAGCTTAAAGAAAGGGTGCAGATGGATTGGATATATGACCTATTCCTAGAACTTTCACAGAATATGAGAGAAGCTCAGCGTAAGTTTAAATAACACTTATTAAATACTTTTTTATTATTTCGATTTATTTTAATGTGGTTTTGGTATTATCTTTTGGTTATGCATAAAATAAGCGAAGTTAAACGAAGCAAGCAACAAGCCAAAAACTCATACTCTAAACTAAGCAATATCTATGATATCATAGCAGACCCCTTCGAAAGGAAGTTCAAGCTAATCTGCCTGGATATGCTACAGGTGAAATCTGGTGATGCCGCTCTTGAAGTGGGATTCGGGACAGGCAGTAACCTTATCCGACTGGCGAAAATGGTTGGTAAAGAAGGCTCTGTCCATGGTATAGACATAGCAGAGGGTATGTATGATAAAGCTACCAGCAAAATCAGACATCGCCAGCTGGAAGACCAAATAACCCTGAGCCTTGGTGATGCTACCTCCCTACCCTACGATGATAATTCCTTCGATATAGTATTCATGTCCTTCGTGCTGGAACTATTTGCCATCAATGAGATACCGCTTGTTCTTGAAGAGTGTATGCGGGTTCTTAAGTCGAATGGACAAATTGGCGTGGTCTCGCTTAGAAAGAGAGACAGGTTAATGGTTCGCCTCTACGAATGGTTCCATGAGAAGATGCCATCGACGCTGGATTGCCGCCCGATTTATCCTAGACATTCCATCGAGAAAGCCGGCTTTGTTATCGATGAGTGTGTGGAGAAATCGATGTTCACCCTGCCGGTGGAGATTGTGGTCGGGATGAAAACCGGTGAAGCGAATCTTTGACTAAGGTTGGATATAGTGTTAACTTACTGTTGTGGGGGATATTCGAAGAACCCAAAGCTAATTACGATAAGTCAGCGGATAACTTCAAGTTCAACAGAGAAGAAGCGCATGAAAAATAATACGCTCATTAACCAAAAGTTGTTGAAATAAAACAAGACCCCTCTCTATCTCTCC
>CAYUUC010000090.1:0-12298 GCA_964447635.1 uncultured Spirochaetia bacterium | reverse complement strand
GAAAAATTAAGGTAATGATAATGTAAAAAATGTGCTACTGGTAGGCTTATTATAATAAATAACTTTAAATCTTTTTGTGTATATGGACTTAATTAATTATATTTTGCATTGAAATAATCTTGATAAGCAGGAGCGGATTAATTATGATAGATAAAATTAAGTATATTGTATTAACCATTATACTAATCCTCCCCATGATAATCGGTTGTAGCAGGGCAGGGGCATTGAGGAACATAGAGATTTATTACACCGTCGATGCAACCAAGCCAGAGACCGGTGAGTTATACATAGATATGAGGATTAACAACCTGGATAGCGGTAGCTGGACACTCTTACAGTATGTTTCGCAGGATGTGGTTGAGATTAGCGAAGTGAAAGCTACTAACTCGGACGGCGAAGAACTTCCGGTCAAGGATACCCAAACCATATACCGCACCAAAAGAACCATCCATAACCCGAACAAACAGGACATCATCATATCATATACAGCTAAACCCGGTGGTAAAGTGAAGCATGGTTCACAGGGTTACATATCCGATAAATATGGTCTGTTTACCGGTGATGTGTTACTTACCTTCTATAGCCAGTTATCGAAAGAGAAGAACCAATACTCCGGCAGCTCGGATATACCTAAGGTAAGGGTTAAAGTCAAAACCAAAGAGGGATGGGAAGCCGTATCTTCCCTGATTGAAACCAAAGAAGGCTTTGACCCGAAAGTAAACGGTAAATGGCAGTTCTTAAACCTGAAGTATGCCAACTTCGGCATCGGTCAGTTTGACCTATACGAAAAGCAATTCGGCAATACAAACCATAGACTGTATGTGATGAGTGAGTGGCCTAAAGAGATGAAAGACCGTATAGCCAAAAACACATTCGGCATATATAATGTATTCCATGAACAGGCTCCCTTCGACGACCTGCCCATCTACACCACCATATTCACCCCCGGTACTGACCGAAAGAAAAGGGTGTTCGGCTCCATATGGGCAAACACGCAGGCATACTCATATACACCATATCAATCGGGAGGCTTTGAGAGGACACCCCGCCGTGTATGGGAGTTATACGCCCACCGTATATCCCATGCGATAAACCGGTACGAGATAAACGGCTTTCATACTCCAGATAAGTATGAACGTTGGCTGGATGAAGGATGGGCTTCCTGGGTAGAGATTACCCATACCATGAAAGCAGGTGCTGTTGAGAAACAAACCCGCTTCTTCGAACTTTGGCGATGGTATAGCCGGGTCTATCACGGATTGGATAATCGTAACGATGATGTACCCGTTTACAAAGAGATTGAGACCCGCGACCACAACATCATCAGATACCTCCATTACTTCAAATGTCCATTGGTTGCCAATCAGCTGGATTATGAGATGAAGAGGCATTCTGGCGGGGAAAAGAGTCTAAACGGTTTCATCAAATATATCTATCCCAAGTATAAGAACCACCAAAAGCCTGTCCCCCTACTGGAAGAACTTAACAACTATATGGAAGATACCAGAATGGACTACTTCTTCGATGAGTATATTAAGAAGACCGGCTTCGTCTACCCCTTGTTTGATAGCTACATTAACAAGTATAGAGACTTTAATGTTAAGGGGAAATATGCTGATACGGCTATCAAGGTGAATGATATCGAGATAAGTGTCCACCAGCTCAATATGCTTAAAAGACAACTAAGACAGATGGACATCAAAGACGAGGAAGAAGTAAACCAAAAAGCCATAGAAATGACTCTCGTTATGGATAAGTATAAGGAAAGCGGTATGGATGATATACCCGAAGAGATGATAGAACTGCACGAGAAGCTCCCCGGTGATGTCCAGCTAATCATCTTCGACCATCAGAAGGACTTGCTGTTCGATTCAGAGGGTGATTACAAATCCTGGATAAAGAAGGAAAAGGAACAGGCTGACATCCAAATTGAGAGTATAAAATAACTGTTTGAATAGCATAATAAATATAAAAATTAGAGCATCAGGCGATATTTATCTGAAGACCGCGGCGATATCTTTACCATTAGGCATATCTTTCGCTTCCATCATGAAGACTCCTCCACCATTGCTGACTGTATGAATCGTAGCATAGTTGTATATCGAGGTAAGGTTTGGCTTCCATTCGTCGGATAGCTCGATAATCATTCCGTCTTCGTTGAATAGACACCATTTCTCTCTGTTGGTAGGTATAAACATGGTTTCAACCCTGCCTTGATATGCCTTCTGAGCGACTTCTATAAGGTCATTGGAGGTCTTATCGGTTGCTGATAAGTCGTTATACTTGTTTAAAGCATCTTCCTTAGCTTTATCGAAATGTGGTTTGACCACTTCCCAGGATGATTCCCTTAGCTCCTCTTTAGACATGTTCTCCGGGTTCTTCTTCACTCCTTTTTCAAAGATGTGGCTGTATGAGCTGACATCCTTATACATAGGATGTAGATATTCAATTCCTGCTAAGACCAACGGTGAATTCTCATTCTGTAGCGTCTTATGTACGCCGTTGCTAACTAATCTTAGGTATTGTGTGATTTGGTTTTTATGCATGTCTTCATCTTTGCCGACGCCCTGTCCATGATACATGACGGAGTTTTTTTTGTATGGTTTACCTTTTTGCTCCTGTCCGTGGTATTGTAGGTGTTCCTCATCCTGGTCGAATTTCGCTATTTCTTCAATGTTTTCCGGAATATCTTCCAGTTCAACTTTTTCGATAGAATATCGGGAGCATTTGTATAGATTAACCCCGCTTAGATTGATTGATAAGAGGTAGTATCCGATATTGTCAGTGGTGAATGGTATTAGGGGTTTGATGTAGAAATGCTTATCTACGGTTACTGTTTCGTCTACCGGTTGTGGCAGGCGGTATAGTTTAAGGAAGTCATCGGATATAAATGCAGCTATGCCATCGTTGGCGGCTTCCCATTGTGAAAGACTGTTTAATAAGTCTTCAGCAGGTTTCAGCAGACTTTCAACCTCCTTTTTATCAATCTGTAGTTCTTTCATCTTTCCTTCAGCTTTGGATAATAGTGTTTTGAAGCGGGTTTTGTTTTCTACTGACCGGGTAGTTGATTTTTGAGTCGGCATATATATAGATATATTATAGCCGTCCTTCTTTTCTATAAGGTTTTTTAATGTATCTTTTTTGATTTTTTCCATATATCCTCCCTAAAATATATTAATTAAAATTAATAATAAGACATTTATTCTTTCTCAAAGGAAAATTATTGTGTAATAATGAATAAAATAATGACTGGTTCTGTGTTTAAATAAACCAATAACTTCAGTTAAAGCCAAAGAACATAGCTTTTTTAAGGTTGGGTAATATGTTTTGATAACTTTTCTCCTATCCTTAGGTATCTCAGGCTACAGTTTTTTTAATATTGATATCATACCCATTAATATATCTAAATAATCTTTGAGCCTATATTAAAAAAGCTAATCAAATTATTAATCTAAGTCAACAGCAAAAAAATATGAAATTCACCACTTAATACCCATAATATTTAAGTTTGCATCTAATCTAGTCAAAAATCTTGCTTTAATATCCCCTAATTATTATATTTTAGTTAACAAAGTTATGAAAAGTCTACTGGAAGAACAAAAACCTCTAAACATGTTTTTAATCAATCTTAAGATAGACTAAAGGAGTCCCCCTATATGACCTATAGAAGAGCTTTTATACTTGTATCCATAGCTATACTTATATCACTTATCATCGGATGTAACCCAGACCCGGCTAAAATAGCTTCCGAAATACAACTCGCAGTCTGGGTAGAAGACCAGCTAACCAAAGATAGTGTAAACTGGTACTACTTCAATGGAACACAGGATGAGGAATACTTCATCGAATGGGATGACCTATACGGAGGAAGCGGCACTTATTCCCTGGATGTTGTGGTAAGCGTCTATCGAGAAGACTTAAGCACCCCGTATTTTGAAGACGCAGACCTCGGATACGGTTACGAACCTGACGGCGATGAAGACAATACCGCAAGGATAATCATCGCTGAAGCCACCGAGAGGATATACATCAAAATAGCCAAGTATGAAGGGGATGGGTCGGGAACATACGCCCTAAGAGCATATAGGGATACGGAAAGACCCGTTTTTGACCCGCCTGCCGGCATGTACGATACACCGCAAACCGTAAACATCACATGCAATACACCAGATGCTATCATCAGATACACCACTGACGGGACAAATCCATCCCAGACAAACGGAACAATCTATGATGGACAACCTATCGATGTCTCAGAGGAAACCAACTTCAATGCTATAGCCTATAAAGACGGGAACATCGATTCATCTATCGTGAACTCATATTATTACATCGGAGATGTACCGCAGAAGGAATGGACTATCATGGTATGGATGGCGGCAGCGAATGACCTCGAACCCTTCGCTATGTCGGATTTGAACGAGATGGAGTATGGTCTATTCCTAGCCGAAACCTCCGACTCTGCTGTTATGGATAAAGTCAATATCCTCGTAACCATAGACCGTATAGAGGGTTTTGAGCCTTTCTCTTACGATGATGGACCGGATTGGACAGATGCTCGTAGATACTGGATGAGACCGGACAGCAATGGGGAATATGATAACCAGAATAAACTTTCATCACTTAAACTGGGTGAACTTGGCGAGATAAGCATGGGAGACCCACAAAACCTTAAGGACTTCATAGAATTCACCAAAACCACCTTCCCCGCTAACAATTTCGGTCTTATAATATGGAACCATGGCTCGGGAGTGAAAGGCGGATTCAGCAAAGACTATACCATCAAGGCTATTGCATATGACTACGAAGAAGACGGGAACGACCCCATGTATGTCGGTGAGATTAACGACTACCTTAATGATACCCACAGCGTTGAGTTCATGGGTCTGGATGCCTGTCTCATGGGTATGGCTGAGGTAGCATACGAGTTCAGACCGGATGTTCCTGCTAAGTTCGGCACTGACTACATGACATTCTCACCCCAGTATGAAATTGGAGCAGGATGGGACTATGAAAAGGTCTTTCAGAGGTTTGGCGGAACAGGAACAGACGATGAAGGTGATACCTACTATGATGTATCATCAATGACAGCTGAGCAACTGGCTATACTATCGGCGAAGGAGTATAAAGACGCCTATATCCCCATGCCGGGTAACCCCAATGCTACTAACCAGACCCAAACCGCTATCGATGTATCAATGATAGAAGATGTGAGGGCGAAGATGGACTTGCTGGCTATGGAGCTGGTGAGTAACCAGGCGGATATAGATGCTTTGAGAACAAATTCCCTGCCGGATGACAACCAGAACCCACCTCAGGTAGATGAAGGGGTGGTCATACCATATAGGTGGAATGATAACCTTTATAAGAACTTCGACTTATATGATTTTGCCCGTGAGATAGAAAGAACAACATCACCATATTCCCAGGCAGCAAAAGACGCTGCCTCTAACTTAAAGACCTCCATAGAGAATGCTATTCTTGTATCATATGGATTAGATGATGAGTATAAGGGATGGGAGAATGATAAAAACGGACTGGCCTACTTCTTCCCAGAAAAGGTGCAGGATTTAGAATGGTATACATCGGAGGATGCAAATGCCCTTTACAGTATCAATTATGGAAAGTTAGACTTCCTTGATGGTTGTGATGATGATGGAGTAGTGGAGAACTGGAAAGAGCTTATTGAGTACTGGTATGATAATGATAATTCACTTACACCTACTGAACAATGGTAGGGAGAAGATAAATCCAATATTACACTTAATATAGATATACATTAATTCTTATCCTTGCTAACTGGTCGAGATGCTCGTTGATAGGATAAGTATAATAAATATACTATAACATTTAAATTTAATTTAATGGAGAATAAATATGAATAAAAGATTAATCCTGATAGCTTTTTTAGTTTTAGGAGTCAGTTTAGCAATTACATTCTGTAAACCATCTCCCCCAAGTATAAAGATTATTTCTGATTTCGATGATGATCTGCCAGGAACCGTCCCCGAAGGATGGCTGACTGGTGTTGAGACTACTTATACAGGTGACGACGAAGACGGACCACTGGTTAAGAATGATGCTCATGGTTCTGATAGTCGAATATTCCTAATCATGCAGTCAGCATTGGGTGGTGATACGGGAGACTCGAATGACCTTTATGGTTATTCATTCACAGGTTATACTTATGCCCAGTATGAGTTTACCACAAACCATGCCGGTACTTTAGAATTTATTTATCAAAGCTGTGGCTGGTATGGTGCAGATGGGGAAACCACCGGAGTAACGCAGGGAACATTCGAATTCTGGCTGGACCTTGATATAGCCGATATCGAGACTGCATCCAGTCCGAACTGGACCGCACCTGACCAGGATCTTTACGATGGTGAGACAGCGTCAATTGAAATTAGCGAACCGGGAACTTATCGGCTTACATGGAAAGCAGTTAAGGACGATATAGACACCTTTGAAGATAGAGCAGCATTAGATATGGTTAGGTTTATCCCGGAAGGAGCAGAAGAAGAATAAGTTAAGGGGGGGTTTTTGGATTTCATTCTTATTTGCCCCTTCAATAAGGGGAGCTAGGGGGGGTTCTCGGTTTAAATCTTTCATAACAATGAGGAACAACAAAAAACGATGTTATACTAACTTTATCACAAATAAAATTGAGGAGAGGACTTTAAATGAAGAAAAGGATAATATTTCTAATTCTATTATTGGTAATAGGTTTAATGGGTTTAACCTCTTGTAAACCGGTTTCCGGCGATAATTATGAATTCATAGAACTAACCGAAAGGTGGACTAGCGGAAACCCGGCCGGCGGTGTTGAATGTGTTACTTATGATGGAGAGGATGTATATCTCGGTGGTTTTGAACTCAACGATGAATACAAGAATGTACCAACCTTCTGGAGAAATGTAAAAGAGAACAAGATCACTCTGCCATTACCCACCGGCGTCGATGGAGCCAAGATAAGGAACATCAAAGTCGTAGAAGGGACAGTGCATGCGATGATATCCTCCACAGAAGGATGGTACTACTTCGATGGTACGGACTATTATGACTCATTCACCGATGGAAGCGACATTTACAATGAACTGCACAATATGGAAGTAATCAACGGTGATATATATGTGGCTGCCACAATAGAGGATATCGACAATAATGACTTGAATCTCGCTGTTTTTAAGAACGGTGTGAAAGATGGGGACATAACATTAGACCCCGACCTAGTAAGTGTATACAGGATTAGAAGCATATTCGAGCAGGAAGGCAATATATGTCTGGCTTCCGGATATCAATCTGATGACGGTACAGATGTGCTGACTTATGCTGGATACTGGATAAACGATGGAAGCAGTTTCGTAGCAAAAGGCGATGAAGATGGAGCTGTATATACAAGCAAGATACAGGTAATCGAATCCATGGTTAACGATAATACATATATGCTAAACGGCATCGAAGGTTTTACCATGTTTGTAGATGGTGAAGAGTTAACCCTTGAATTCCCCTCAGACCCGGGTGTACCAGATGAAGACGCTATACCAATAAACTTTTCCAATATGATGGCTACTCCGGACGGCACTGAAGTTTACACTTTCGGTACAGTCGGCACTTTAATAGAGGTAGGTTCATATAGATGGCATGCTGTGGTCTGGGATAAGAATGGTAACCTGGAAACCTATGTAGATTATCAAAATTTAGTTACCGATTATGATGATATGTATGAAGATTCATACGATGATATACAAGCGGTAGCCGGCGTTGAAGATTATGCATTCCCCTTAAATGACCTGGAAAAGACAGATAAGTATCGTGTATCCGGTTATCTTAGAAGACTGCCTGAATAGGATTTTAGATTTTATTACTATATATGTGAATTATCTACCGTTTCTATAAGCGGTAGGTCATTCAACACATCATCAATATAAAGTTTGAGAAAACTTTAATCAAAACAAAATTAAATAAAAGAGGAGACTAATGAATATAACAAAAAGAAAAATCTTATTAATTTTATTAGTAATGGGTTTGGCGATATTCCTAGCATGTCCTGCACCCATAGTTTATAAGCTTACCGTTAATATAACGCCGTATAACAGTGGTGAAGTAGAGGTAAGAGTTGATGACCAGCTATTAGAAGGCGAAAGCGGTGAATATGAGATACAGGAAAACAAGGAAGTAACCTTAACCGCTATCCCCGGTGAAGGGTACGACGCTGTTTCATGGTCTGGAGGGATTACAGGTTATGAGCTTACCCAGACCCTGACCATTACAGAAGAAACCACAGTAACAGCGGAATTCCTTGACTTACCGGATAGCTTTACTCTAACATTGAATACACACAATGAAGGCTCTGTCCAGGTAGAGGCAGACTCCCAGACTGTAACAGGCACTCCGGTGGATGATAATACAACTGAATACACCATCGATAGTTTAGCCGACGTAACACTAACCGGTACGCCAGAAGGCAGTTCTACAACCATGATTTGGTCCGGGGATGATGTATCAGAGACCGGAACGGTTCAAAACTTCCTAATGGACAGCGATAAAGAGGTAGACGCTATCTTCTTAACCACAACCGATACCTACGACCTAACACTTACCATAAGCGGTAACGGTGAAGTGAGTGTAAAGACTTGGGGAATAGAAATTACACCTACCGGTGATGTTTACTCCATTTATCAGAATGCGGATGTCACACTGGAAGCATCATCAACTGATACCGATTATAAAGTGGAATGGACTGGTGACATAACCGATAACGGCTACCTGTTCAACAAAATCATTATGGATGCTGATAAAGCCATCACTGCCACTTTCACCACTACAACCGATGTATATGACGAATTCCTATTAACCAGGTATGTAGATGGGAATACCTACGTAGCGATGAGTCAATCAGCAAGTCCAACCGATATCGCTATATTCAAGGATGGTTTGCTCTTCGGGAATACATTATCACTACCAGCAGACTTTAACGACTTCGCACAGTCATTCCAATATGATATCGCGGTCTCCAGTGACGGCAACACAGCATACCTATCCGGTAGCTATAAAGATACCAGCAACGATTGGCACGCCGGGTGGTGGGATACAACAAGCGGAAGCTTTACAGAAGAAGCGTATGATACATCCGGTTTCCTACACATGCATTCTTTAGTGTCGACGGATGACTATGTAATAAGGACAGGGACATTCGATTATGAAGTATATGTCGGAGGAAATCTGGTTACCTTGTCCATACCAGTTGGCGGAGCGATTAAAGGTGTAGGAAATATGGTTTCTGATGGAGTGGATATCTATATAGCGGGTAGTTATGAAGATTCTTCAGGTATCTATCATCCTATAATATGGAACTCGGACGGAACCATTGATATTGATGTAGACTATATCACAGTGGGGACAGATTATGTCGACTTTATCGGATGGGCTACACTCTATGAGAATGCTTTTGCTATAAGTGATGATGGGTCATATAAGTTCGTTGTGAACAAGATGGAAAGGAGTGATGGGGACTACGATACGATACTAATAGAGAAAGACTCTACAGGTACACACACCCTAACCGTTCTTGAGGGTGGCTTTAGTTCGTTTAATGATGCTCCGTTCAGTTATGATGGTGTTTATATAGGCACGGTGTTCTATATCGCCGGTAGTAAGAAGAACGAGACTTTAGGAGAGAGTATGCCCGTTTATTGGACTGTAGAGACTGACGGTACGATTACCCAATATGATTATCCTACAGATGATAATACCGAATTCCCGGGTTATCCGGATGATGATTACGATAGGATATATGGTATCGGTTTCTTAGAACAAGCAGTGCATGTAGACCTTAAGAACAGCGGTTACTTTGACGGATTAAACTATATAGATGAGTTTAAGTGGTAAATTGACCTGTATTTAAGTTTTAGACCTCCGCTGTAGCAATCGGCGGGGGTCTGTTTAAGTTTTTTACAATTTGTTTGATATAAGTATAGGAGAAATTCGTCGATGAGTGAGAATATCGAGCAAGCAAGCGAGTCTTTGCTCAAAGCAATAAATAAGATAAAAAGTGTTCCTGATAAGCTGGTTTACGAAATAAAGCAAATCATCACCCACCAAAGCAAAGTCATGGATAAACTTAAGTATGTATTAAAGAAGTATGAAGGAGAGGAAGCCACCTTCGAGCAACTGGAAAAATCATTGAGAGAATTCCGGATGCAAAACGAGATAGCGAAGAACTTTCAGAGTTCCATCTTCCCAACCAATCTACCAAACAATGAACTCATATCCATACGGGCAAAATTGATTTCCATGGGTGAGACCAGCGGTGACTTCTATGATGTGGCTGAACTAATACCTAATAGCGTTTACGGGGTGATGCTCTCCGATATACAGGGTCATGGCGTATCGGCAGCTTTGGTAACAACCCTTGCTAAGATGCTCTTCGTATCGGCTACGGAGAAGTTCATATCGACTAAGGATGTATTGGGATACATCAACGACGAGATATGCCGTATACTATCACTAACAAGCTTCTTTACGGCTTTTTACATCGTTTTTGACTTCCCTAACAAGCAATTCTTTTATTCAGCAGCGGGTGACCTTAATTTTAGGTATAACTTTAAGACCAAGGAGGTAGAACCTTTAACATCGAATGATACCATAATCGGTTTTGTAGAAGGGGGAGAGTATGAAGAGAAGGTCCTCGACTTCAATGTAGGAGATAGGCTGGTCTTGTTCACAGACGGGGTGACCGAGGCAAAGAATCCAAAAACCGAAGAGCTTTTCGGCTCAGAAAGGCTTAAGAATTTGATTAAGGATAATGCTGATGCTCCTTCTAAAAAGCTATTGGAGATTATAGAAGAGAGTGTAAAAGACTTCTCCGGGAAAAACCAATTCGATGATGATTTCACCCTTATCATAATTGATATAAAATCGGATAAATCCCGGGCTAAATCTGAAAAAATGTCATCTTCATATTCCAGAGATGATTTAAGCAGGATGATCGAGTATTATCAAAAGTCAGTACTTATAAAGGAACAGCATAATGACAAACATGGCATGGTTAAAGACCTTATCCAGCTAGGAACATACCTACCCGCAAAGGGAAGAATTAACGAAGCATTGAAATACCTTAAGAGGGCTGAGAAATTGTCCATTAAGGCGGGTAATAATAAATCATTAGGCGATATATATTCTAAACTAGGCGATATCTTTACTAAGCTGGGAAACCTCGACAAAGCATTGATATATCAGAAGAAGGGGCTTTCAAACTACATTAAGATACATGAGCTATCAGGTATCGCTACTTCATACAATAGTATGTATATAATATACTCCAACAAAGGTGAGAAAGAAAAGTCCAGGAAATATCTATATAAAGCATTGGATGTAAAGAACAATATGAAGCAAACCAAAGGTATTAAAAGGGATATCGCTTCGCTATACAATAATCTGGGTGTATCATATAATGACCAAAGCATGAATGAAGAGGCGCTTAAGTATTACCAGAAAGGACTGGATATCGCCCTTGAATTGGACATTATCGAACTTCAGGCCGCTCTTTTGAATAATATCGGTGATGTGAATAGAATAAAAGCCAATTATGACAACGCTCTGGAATACCTCCATAAATGCTTATACATACTGGAGGAAATAGATAACCATGACCTATTGATTATTGCACTAACCAATCTAAGCGATATATACTTCAAAATAGATGACCAGCAAATGTCACGCTATTACATAAAGAAAGCCGTTTACATGGCGGAAAAGTACAACCTCGTCGCTCTCGAGTCTTTTACCAAGACTATCAGGGCTTATAACCTTATCAAAAGCGGGGATATAGAAAAAGGCATCAAGGATTTGAAAGAATCTATGGAAATCGTCAACAAAATTAAATTCGATATAACACAAGGCTTCACTAAAACACTACTCGGAATACTCATTGGAAACATCGAACAATACCAGCATCACAAGGATGACATCATACAGTTAAACTATCTGTTTTTTGATGAAATTAAGCCTGTCGAATTCTACTATGAACAGGGGGTGAAAGAGACAGAAGAACCCATTAACACCGACTTTAACATACCAGCCCTTTACGAATACGGCTCTTATCTTTACAGCATAGGCAAAGAACAGAAAGCTATTTACATCTTCAATACTGCTATTAACACAAGCAAAAAATACAATAATGTCTCGGAATTGAATGCCACATTGAATAGAGCAGCCAAAATCAGCATTAAACTTGACTAAAGAATGATATAGCTATAACACTTTTACAGAGAACACGCTTAACAATAATCATCAT